>CALDJI010000182.1 GCA_937901805.1 uncultured Clostridia bacterium
TGCGTCGTAGAGACAGGAGGCGGCCTGTACTATAACCCCGCCCGGGAGGAAGTCGCTTCCCTGGTGGTGGACGGCGTGCGGGAACTGGTGGAGAACTATGACCTGGACGGCATCCATTTCGACGACTATTTCTATCCCGGTACGGACGAGTCCATTGACCGGCAGGCCTTTGCAGACGCGGGGGATGGGCGTTCTCTGGAAGTGTTCCGGACGGACTGCGTCAACGACCTGGTCAAGCGCACCTATGACACGGTGAAAGCAAACAATCCGGAGATGATTTTCGGCATCAGCCCGGCGGGGAATATCAGCAACAACCTCAACCGCCTGTATGCGGATGTCAAGCTGTGGGGTTCCACCCCAGGGTATGTCGATTACCTCTGCCCGCAGATTTATTTTGGCTTTGCGCATGAAACAGCTCCCTTTGATAAAATGGTGGAGGATTGGGAAGCGCTGTGCACGACAGATTCTGTCAAGCTCTATGTCGGGCTTGCGGCTTATAAAATCGGCACCGAAGATACGGTCTATGCCGGGAGCGGGAGAGAGGAATGGAAGACCTGCGAGGATATGCTCAAGCGACAGGTGGAGTGCGCAAGGCAGGCGGGCCATTACCAGGGATTTGCCCTGTACCGCTATGACTCCCTGTTCGGCGCGTCCGTTTCCGAACAGGCAAAAAAGGAATGGGAGAACCTTGCCTCCATTTTGGAATGAGAAAGACACGGGAAATTTTCCGGCAGGAGGAAATTATGATTTTATCTGGAAAAGAGATTGCGCGCAGGGTCGCCGCCGGCGAGATTGTCATTGAACCGTTTGACCCCGGCAGGCTGAACCCCAACAGCTACAATTTGACGCTGCATAACGAACTGCTTGTCTATGAAAATGAAATCCTGGATATGAAGCGGGATAACCCGGCAAAACGGATTGTGATCCCTCCCGAGGGGCTGGTGCTGGAACCCGGCAGGCTGTATCTTGGCAGGACAAAGGAGTTTACCAAAACCGATCGTTTTGTCCCTATGCTGGAGGGGCGTTCGTCCACGGGGAGACTCGGGCTGTTTGTCCATATCACCGCGGGGTTTGGGGATGTTGGCTTTGCAGGCTTTTGGACGCTGGAGATCTTCTGCGTCCAGCCCATCCGTATCTATCCGGATGTGGAGGTCTGCCAAATCCACTACCACTCCATTGAGGGGGACTATGAGCTGTACCGCAGCGGAAAATACCAGAACAATACCGACATCCAGACCAGCCGGATGTACCGGGATTTTGCAAAGGGATAATCCATACGGGAATCTTGTATGGATCGCGGCTGCCAAAGTGCTCGCCGCTATGGAGTAAAATGGAATAAAAATCCCCGGGGCCTATTCCTGGCTCCGGGGATTTTCCTCTTTATCCTGTTCCAGCAGGGCTGCGAACTGCCTGCGGTCGTCCTCTTTTGCCGCCATCCAGCCCTTGACAAAGGCGGTTTCCACCAGTTTCAGGTGGGCGTCCAGGGCTTCCTGATAGCGGCTGCTTTCAAAGAAACGCTCCAATGCCTGTTCAATCGCTTCCGGGTACATAAAAGTCACCTCCCAGGGTATAATAACATTAAATTGGTATAAATGCAATCTAATATGATGTATTTACACATATCCAGTTTGTCGTAAAATATTCATTTTCCCTATAAAATGATAGAGAGGGAGGTGGATAGCTGTGGATACGAAGTACCATGATGTTTATGCACAAATTGGTTTAAATATTTTGCATTACAGAAAAAAGCTTGGGTTTACCCAAATGCAGTTAGCAGAAAAAACTTCTTTAAGCCGAAACCATATTCAAAAAATCGAAACTGCCACGGCTATTCCGAGTTTGCCGGCTTTGCTTTCAATTGCGGAAGCTCTGCATGTTCAGCCTGCCAAATTGTTTGAGATACGATAAAACCTCCTTGATGGGTGATTCAAGGAGGTTTTTGTTTTATCTGCCCTCGTATTCATAGGATGAGGAGATCACCGGTTTTCCCTCCCGATCCAGCAGGGGGGTTATCCCGCCCCCGCTGCCGGAGGTATGGTAAAGGTAGTTGACCCCGGTCTGTGTGTCCACCCAGATTTCATTAACCGCAAAAGTGCCCTGTGAATAGAGTTTGACAAATCGATCTTTATTCGCCATACAGTTCCCTCCAGTTTTTATATCAGTATACGATATATCATGCAAAAATGCAAGTGCCCAGACAGCATATTTGCGGACAATCCCGCATAGATTGTGACAAATAGGGAATTTGCAAAGGAGAGAACGCTATGGACGAGAGGAACCGCCCCGCACGCCGGGGAAGGATGGGGGAGGAACCGAGGAAGATCAGCGACGGTTTTGCCATGATGACGACTGTGCAGGTGGTTGTCTGCGGCCTGCTGCTGTGCGGGCTGTTTTTATATACCAAGCTCCAGCAGACGGATCCGGCCAATGTCAAGGAGACGTTCGGCCAGGTTACCCAGGAGGGGGACGTCCTGCAGGAAGGGGAGGGGAACCTCTTTGAGCAGATTTCCGGGGCGATCCGGGAATTTTTCTTTGGGGAGCAGCCAGCAGAGGATGGGATCACAGTGCGCCCGGCAGACCCGGAGGAGAACGGGGCGGATACCGCGTCTTCTGTCGATCAGACCTCCTCTCTCCTGAGCTCGGACTTGAGTACTTCGGATCACAATATTTATAAGGTGCGCGGGGAGAATACCGGGGGACAAGGAGGGCAGATGCCGGTCACTGCGCAGGAAGGGGAGCTGCTCTATCCGCCGTAGGGGTACAGCCTGGCGCCGGCAGTCCTTTCCCAGAAGATGACGGCGCCGGTGGATGCGGGCACAACGTCGCCCTATGGCTACCGGATGCATCCCATTACTGGGGAAACCGATTTCCACACCGGGGTGGATTTAGGCGCCGCCATGGGTACTCCCATCCGTGCCGCTTTCGCCGGGACAGTGACGGAAGTGGGGGAATCGGAGATTTTCGGCAATTATATTGTGGTCACCCATTCGGATTCCCTCTCCACGCGGTACTGCCACTGCAGTGAGATTGTAGCGCCGGAGGGGAGCGTGATCCGCCAGGGGGAAACCGTCGCCAAGGTGGGTTCCACAGGGATGTCTACCGGCCCGCACCTGCACTTTGAAATGAAGGTTGATGGGGTCAATGTGGACCCCGAGCCGTTTCTTCCCCAGTCGCAGCCGTCAGGAACCGAGGCGCAATGAGTTTTTCGATCGGCGGGGTACCGATTACCATCCGCTTTTTCTTTTTTGCGTTTCTGGCGTTTCTGAGCATCCTCTCCGATGCCCGGATGCTCCTCTCCTCCGTCCTGTTCTCGCTGCTGCATGAATGCGGACATCTTGCGGCGATGCTCTGGTTTGACAGCAGGCCGAAAGAGATCTGTCTGGGCGCTTTCGGTATGCAGATCCGCCGGGAAGAGGGAATCCGGTTGTCCTACCGGCAGGAGATGCTGGTGCTGCTTGCCGGTCCTGCGGTCAACCTGGCCTTTGCCGGTGTTTTTCTGCTTTTGGGCACTGTGGGGAAGGCGGGGCTCTACTACCCGGCGGCGGTAAACCTGCTGCTTGCCGGGTTTAACCTGCTTCCCGTGTCCGGGACGGACGGCGGGGAGGCGCTCTACTGCGCCTTGGCCCGGCGGATGCAGGAACCGTGTGCCCGCAAGGTCTGTACCGTGCTCTCTTTTGTGCTGCTCAGCTCCCTGTATACCTGGGTTTTTTTCCTTGCTATGCGCGGGAGGTTCCCGCTCTCTTTTTTCGGCGTCCTTGTGTACCTGACCGGGCTTTTGCTGTTAAAACTCCCGGCTTCTCGATAAAAAACCGCCCCGCGGGGCGGTTTTTTCTGTGCTGGAATCCTCAGCGGCTGCTCTGGGAAAACGGGGACAGCCCGTCATTTCTCCTGTATTCCATAGCCGCCGCCTGGTCGCGGAACAATCCGATGCGGGGCGGCGAGAAAGTAAAGACGAAAAAACAGGCGCATACCACGGCAAGCAGCATAACGGCGCCCAGGGAGGCTTTTTTGGAAAAAAGCGGATAGTGGATAAAATGAAGAAAGAAGTAGGAGGAGCATACAACCCCCAGAAAAAAGGTGAGGATATCGGCAGCCAGCCAATTTGTCCCAAGGATTCCGGTGTAGGTATAAAAACAGACGACAATTATGCCCATCCCGGCAAGGATGCTCACCGCTTTGGCGGGCAGAAAATGGGGGATCTCTTTTCCCACGGCAAGGTATTCCCCAGCCCCAAACAGCAGGGAGGGGAAAAAGAGCAGTTTCAGGTGTTCCCAGGTGCTTTCATTGACCGGGGAAACAAGTCCCGCAAACAGTTTCTTCCCGCTCCACTGGTATACAAAGTGGAGGAGCGACCCCACAGCACAGACGGATACTACAAAGATTCCTTCCCATAACAGCAATTTTTCACGCATCAGCCATCACGCTCCCTTTTCTATCTGTATGCAGGGAAGAGGAAAAACAGAGCGGGGACAGGCGTGGTTTGCTTGTATTTTCCAATTCTGATATAATAAAAGCACTGCCCGGTGCGGAGAAGGATACCGGGGATTCACTTAGATAAAGATACCACACCATTCCCACGCTGACTTTTGCTCAAC
>CALDJI010000183.1 GCA_937901805.1 uncultured Clostridia bacterium
AACCTTTGATGGAGAAGTATACGCGATCCCGCTGGATACTCATGCAGAAATTCTTTACTATAATAAAGATATTCTGGAAAAAGCAGGCGTAACGCTGAATGAAGAGGGAAAACTGGATATTAACAGCAAAGATGATTTTTTTGCTATCCTTGACAAATGTAAAGCGGTTATGGGAGACGGAGAGTCTGTGATTTCCCTTACCAATAATGGTGATGACCCATATCGTGTATGGTGGGCGACGTATTTCCAGATGGGAGGAACACCTCTTGTAAATGATGAAGGTACAGAGGTTACAATGGATAAAGATATCGCAGTGAAAGCAGCAGAGTTTGTAAAGTCTTTGTATGATAACGGATATGTTGCGGAAGGTATCGACGATCATCAGAAATTCTTCCAGAGTGGAAAAGCAGCTTTCTATATGGGAGGAACTTGGGGAACGGGCGCTCTTGAGAAAACGGAAAATTTGAATTTCGCAGCACAGCCATGGCCCAAATTGTTTGATAATGATTCTTGCTGGGCAGATTCTCATACGATTATTTTGCCGGTAAATCCTGACAGAACAGAAGAGGAAACAAAGGCTGCAGTTGAATTTATGGTAAGTGCTTCGAGAGATGGAGGTGTTACATGGGCAGGTTCAGGTCAGATTCCTTCCAATAAAGAAGTTCTCGAAAGTCAGGAATACAAAGATATGCCATATAGAAGCAGCTACAAATCCGCTTTGGATACGGCGGTACTGCCATCCAAGAATCCTCATTTCTACGCTATGAAGGCAGGAATGATTGAGAGCTTAAATACCTTATGGTCTAATACGGCAGATGCAGCAACTGCGATTGATTCTTTGTATAGTGAACTGGAGTCCAATCTGGAATAATGCCGGTTGTCTGAGAACGGGAGAGCCGATGGCTCTCCCGTTTTGTCTCCGAAACAAAGAAATTCTGGAAGTTTTAGCAGGAGGGAAAGATGAGTAAAGCGAAAAAAAGGAAAACATTTCTGGTTGCTATGGCCTTTATTCTTCCGTTTTTCATTTTATATACGGTATTTACGATATGGCCGGTGATACAGGGGTTTTATGTGAGTCTCCATAAATGGGGGTTGATGGGAAAATTAAAATTTATTGGATTTGATAATTATACGAAATTTCTTGGAGATAAAAATTTTTGGGGCGCATTAAAAAATACAGCATTTTTTACTTTGATTACAACACCGATGCTGGTAATTACAGCTATGGTGCTGGCTATGTTGGCGAATAGAGCGACAAGGATGAAAAAGGGATTGAGAATTATCTATTACCTGCCCAGTGTTTTGTCAGTGTCTGTTGCGTCTTTTATAGCAAAATACACGTTTACGCCTTATACAGGACTGGTGAATGGGACGCTGCATTCTATTGGCGCATTGCCAAAGGACAAAGAATTACAGTGGCTGCAGGACCCGAATCTGGTATGGATCACCATTTCCCTGATGACTGTCTGGTGGACGATCGGTTTCAGTATGTTATTGTATCTTTCGGCTTTGCAGGATATTTCAAATGATATTTATGAGGCGTCTGCTATTGACGGAGCAACAAAGACGCAGCAATTATTTCATATTGTGCTTCCGTTGTTGAAACCAACTACCTGGCTCGTGCTTCTTTTGCAAATGATTGGCTGCTTTAAGGTGTTTGGACAGATTTATATGATTACAGGCGGCGGTCCGGCGTCAAGTACGAGACCGTTGATACAGTATATCTATGAAAATGCCTTTGAGAAAAATAATATGGGTTACGCTGCGGCGATGTCCTATGTACTTTTTGGAATTTTGTTAGTTTTATCTTTAGGACAGCAGATTCTGCAAAGAAAGGGGGAAGATTAAAATGGCAATGAGAAAAAAGACTGCGGGGTATTGGGTGCTTAACGTGGTATCGATTTTACTGGCAGTTATTTTTATCGGACCTATTTTATGGGCATTGGCAGTATCTTTCCAGAAAGAGGGCAAGCAGATCAAATCAGTGGTCGACTGGTTTACGCCGCCGTATACGCTGGAAAATTATCCCGCGATTATTTTGAATTCAGAAGTTCCTACATGGCTGATCAACAGTTTGGTGATCGCAGTTGTTGTTACTCTTTTGACGGTGATTTTTTCGGCTATGGCTGCTTATGCGATTGCGAAGCTTCCATTTAAAGGCAGCAAAGGTTTCTTTATGTATTTTCTGTTGGGACTGATGGTTCCGGGTGAGGCAACGATCGTTCCTCTGTTTATAACGGTGAATGGAATGAATCTGATCGATACCTATGCGGGCATGATTCTTCCGGCGATTGCAGGTTCTATGAACTTGATTATTATGGTTACCTTCTTCAGAGGATTGCCGAATGAGCTACTGGAAGCGGTGAAAATTGATGGAGGAGGAGAAATTACTACATTTTTCAAAATTGTACTTCCTCTTTCTAAAACGATTATTGCAACGGTTTGTATCTTCTCTTTCGTGGGAAGCTGGAATAATTATCTTTGGCCGCTGCTTTGTGCTATGAGCAATGATTTGTTTACGCTTCCGGTTGGTATTCCGACCTTTGCCGGTACTTATACGGTGGATTATGTAAGACCGATGACTGCAAGTATGGTAGCGTCTCTGCCGATGATTATTATTTACATTATTTTTGAAAAACAGATTGTTGCGGGTATTACATCTGGAGCAGTAAAAGGCTGATTTTATGGGGACAGGACGAAGAAGAAAAATAGATATCTGCAAGGGGATTCTTACGGTGACAATGATTTTGTGTCATTGCATTCAGTTTTTTGGGAATGAAACAGAAGGTGTGCAGAAGATTCTGGCAGATGTGATTAATTTGGCGACGTTTTCCGGTTTTTTGTTTTGCTTCGGATATGTGAGCGATATAGCCTATTACAGAAAAGAGTGGAAAGAGAGCGCCGGGAAAATGCTGAAAAATGCTGTGCGTCTTTTGGCGGCGTTTTATATTTCGGGTATCGCCTATGTGGCGTTTGTGGAACAGAAGATATTTCGCTGGGATTTTATTACAGAAGTTTTATTTTTGGAGAAATTCCCTGGATGGTCTGAATTTCTTGCGTCTTTTGCGGTTTTGATGCTTGTGGGGATTCTCGCATATCCGGTGTTGAAGCGGATAAATGTTTGGATTCTTTTGGGCGGAATTTTATTAAGCGGGGTTTTGTGTTGGATACCGTATGAAAATGTACATAATTCCTGGCTGGCGCTTTTGGTTGGGTCCGGGGATTTTACCACATTCCCTGTTCTGCAATATTTCGTATACTTTGTCTGGGGAATATGGATGTGCAGGAAAGATAAGGTGTGGAGCAAGTGGATCATGCTGGGGACGATAGGGATAAGTTCTCCGTGTGTTGTGTTTTGGGTGAGGCATGGATATTTGCCGGAGCGTTTTCCGCTGTCATGGATGTTTCTTGGCGGAGGAAGCGTGCTGGTATACGCGTATTACCTGATTTCAGTGGGACTGGAGAAGAATCATGAAAAATGCAAAATGATCAGTTGGATAGCCGCATGGCTGGAGAAGGTAGGGAGGGCTTCCCTGTATTATCTTTTGCTGAGCAATCTTTTGATTTTTGCGCTGGATGGTTCACATTTTAGTTTCCGTTCCGAAGGATATGCGTATGGATTTTTTGTAGTGGTGATTTTGGTGATTTCTTATCTGGAATGGTTAAGAGAGGGAAAAACAAAAAGTATTGTGAAATAGTGGAGGAAAATAAGTATGGTTAAGTGTTATGTAAAGGATTATCCGAGAACGCAGTTTGTGAGAAAAAACTGGGAGAATCTTAATGGAACCTGGGATTTTGCATTTGACGACAAAAACTGTGGCGAAAAAGAAAGATGGTATGAAGGGTTCAAAGGAAATCTGACGATTCAGGTTCCGTTTACTTATGAGACGAAAATGAGTGGGATTCGGGATGAGGGACGCCATGATAATATCTGGTACAGACGGCAGATTCAGGTAGATGCAGGGAAATTGGAGAAGAATAATTATGTGATTCACTTTGAGGGAAGCGATTTTGTCACAAAAGTATGGGTCAATGGTCAATATGCAGGAAGCCATAGAGGGGGATATGCCCGATTTGATTTTGATATCAGTACGCTGCTGAAAGACGGAGAAAATGAGCTTGTTGTGAAAGTGGAGGATTCCTTTGATATGCAGCAGCCAAGAGGAAAGCAACGCTGGATTGACAAAAATTTTGGCTGTTGGTATGTGCAGACAACAGGTATCTGGAAAACGGTATGGAGTGAATATGTACCGAAGGTGAGTCTGAAAGCGGTAAAAATGACTCCGAATATGGAGGAACATGCTTTGGAGCTGGAATATGAGGTGGACGCTCCGGAGAATTTGATGGGAGAAGAGCTTTTGGTATCTGCAGCGGTTTCCTTTAAAGGTGTTCCGGTGAGCAGAGTGATTACGGCAGTGACTTCCGGTCACGTGGAGGCGCGTGCAGATGTATTTTTGAGACATAACGATCATGGTCTGGAATGGGGTGTGAGAAGCTGGTCTCCGGAAGAGCCAGATCTGTATGATGTTGAATTTCAGGTGATTTGCCGTGGAGAAGTGGTGGATGAAGTGGGTTCTTATTTTGCTATGAGGGAAA
>CALDJI010000184.1 GCA_937901805.1 uncultured Clostridia bacterium
ATTTTGGTTCTCATTGCCTCTCCGCCAACATTGAAAGACTCTCTTTTTACAATCTTACGCAACGGGGCAAGCAGAGTTTCCCCTTCTTTACTAATTCCGCCGCCAACAACCAAATATTCTGGCTGAAGGATATTAACAAAACTGGAAATACCATTGCCAAGATATTCAATATATTCATCGACAACTTTCTGAGCAGAAACGTCTCCTTTCCGCATAGCATCAAAAGAGGTGCGGCCATTTACTGCATTGATATCGCCGTTTACTTCTTTCCACATCTCACTGTCTTCATCTTTCATCATGGCTTCTTTTGTCATTCGAATGAGCCCTGTTACAGAAGCATAGGCTTCCATACAACCCCTTCTTCCACAACTGCAAGGTACGCCGTTGCGTTCGATAACCATATGTCCTACTTCTGCTGCAGCATGGTTATAACCAGAATAAATTTTTCCATCAATGATGATTCCACCGCCAACACCGGTTCCAAGTGTTACCATAACACAGTATTTTACATCTTTTGCAGCACCGGCAAGGCATTCGCCAAATGCAGCGGCATTGGCGTCATTTTCGACATAAGTGGTCAGATGAAGCCTTTCTTCCATCATTTTTTTCATATTGATATCATGGAAATCAAGATTTCCTGCAAAAATAATTTCTCCAGTCTCATTATTGACAGCGCCAGGGGTTCCAATACCAATCCATTCAATATCTTCTATTGTTAAACCAGCATTTTCAATAGCCATATGGGTAGCCTTTGCCATATCGTCTGCAATTTCTTCTGCCGGTCTTGGAGCATTTGTTTTCAAGTTGGCGCGTGCAATAATTTCATACTTCTCATTGACAACGCCAACAGCGATATTTGTTCCTCCAAGGTCAATTCCAATACAGTATTTCATGTGTTTGTCCTCCTATATTTTAAACAATAAAAATAGACACTATAAAATAGAAAACGAAATCATTTACAAATTTCTTATGATTAATAGGCATTCCAGTCCACGCCGTTATCGTCGCTTGGCGCCATTCCCAACTTTTCCAAAAGTTCTTGCGCAGCATTGTATCCCATCTTTTTCTGTCGATTGTTCATCGCAGCAACCTCAATAATAATTGCGAGGTTACGCCCAGGCTTTACTGGTATCGTAAGAGATGGGATTTTCAGTCCGAGAATCGAAGTGTACTCATTTTCCATTCCCATTCTGTCATAGACTTTATTTTGATCCCAGAGTTCCAGTTGGATAATCATATCAATTTTTTCTGTCACTTTGACGGATCCCATACCAAAGATACGCCGGGCACAAAATGACGGATATTTTCCGGAGAACTTCCTACCAGAGTTCGATTGGAAACCCGTCTGATTTCCACAGCGTCATCTGCAATTAACCGGTGCCCCCTTTTTACCAGCTCAATAGCAGTTTCACTTTTACCAACTCCGCTTTCCCCAAGCAACAAAATGCCTTCTCCATACACTTCTACCAACACACCGTGCCTCGTAATTCGTGGAGCAAGCTCTACATTCAGCAAAGCATTCAAACTGGACATGAAAGTCGATGTTGTTTCATTAGTTCTTAAAATCGGCACTTCATATCGTTGTGCATATTTCATCATGATATCTTTTACTTCCAGCCCACGGGTTATAATCACTGCCGGGGGCTTTTGGGAGAAAAACATGTCCATGCTGTAGGCAATCGAGTCCTCACAAATGCTATCTAAATAAGCGGATTCCGCTTTTCCAATGATCTGAATACGCAAATTGTCAAAATATTCAAAGAAGCCAGCCAGATTGAGCCCTGGACGGTTTACATCGCTACTTTGAATTAAAACTTCAGATGGATCACAGGGAGTATAAAGTGTTTCCAAATTAAATTCTTTAATCAGTTTACTAAGCTTAACATGAAAGGTTGTATTCATTTCTATCCCCCTAGACAAGGACTTCGTGCAATTCAAACAAATAGAAATCACATTAGTATACGATGTGACCAAATGTAAAAACGCAAATATACACATTTATGTTTCTATTATACATGATAGTATTGTGAATTTCAAATATAATTTTGAATTTCTTACGCTTTTGTAACAGATATTGCGAAATCACTTCATTATGGTATAATAACGTAGAGAGATACGGGAAACCCTGGTTCCAATGTATTGGTACCTAAAACGATTTTTCAAGATCTCAGAAATTGAAAGGGTGCTTTGAAAATGAAAATCGCAATTTTTACCGAGACCTATCTTCCCTATATTAATGGGGTTGTTACTCACATTAAAATTTTGAAAGAGGGCCTGGAGCAGCTGGGCCATACCGTTCTAATTGTTACAGCGGATCCGGATACAAAGCGTCATTATTTAAAGGATAATGTCCTGCATTGTCCAGCTCATCGTTCTCAACGACTGTATGGTTATGGCCTCGCCAATCCGGTCAGCAGACGCAGATTAAAATTTGTCGAAGATTTTGATCCGGATGTGATTCATATTCACCAGGAATTTGGTATCGGTCTTTCTGGAATAATGATTGCTAAGATTTTGAAAAAGCCTCTTGTCTATACTTTACACACCATGTATGACGAATACCTTTATTATGTTGCTCCTAGGGCTTTACTTCCAGTTGTAAAAAAGATTTCCCACCGATATTCCCGTGCTATTGCCAATTCTGCACATGCCATCACGGGACCTTCTAAAAAGTGTCAGGAGTACCTGCAAAATGTTGGTGTTACAAAGATGGTGAATGTTGTACCGAACGCCGTAGAATTGGATCGGTTCAATCCGGATAATATTTCTCAAGAGGTAAAAGATGAATTGAGAAATCGGTTTCATATTTCGTCAGATGTTACCATCTGTTGTTTTGTGGGACGTCTTGGCCGAGAAAAAAGCGTGGACATTTTACTTGATTACTGGGCAAAAACGATTACTCCCGCAGATAAATTACATTTAATCGTTATTGGAGACGGCCCCTGTATTGGCGAATTGAAAGAACAGGCCGCGAATTTAAAATTAAATGGGATGGTCACTTTTACAGGAAAGATTCCCCACGAAGAGCTTCCCACGTATTTAGCGGCATGTGATTTTTATATTACGGCTTCTACCTCCGATACAAATTCCATTTCCATGTTGGAAGGAATGGCTACAGGCCTTCCTGTGTTACAAAAATTAGATCGATTAAATGAAAATCAAGTAAGAAATGGAATTAATGGATATGTATTTAATTCTCCGCAGGAAATGGCCGAAGAAATGAAAAAAATCCGTGATAAATCCCCACAAGAACTTGCTATTCTTAAAAAATCAGTAATCGAATCTGTCAAAAAGTCCGGTGCAATTGATTTGGCCAATTATCTTCTTACAATTTATTCTGGAGCACTTGAAAAACAAAAACAGGTAATGGAAAAATAAAGGACACACGGATTAAAACGGACGTCTTATAAAATTGAGAGAACCGGCGTGATTTAAATTTATCGCGCCGGTTCCTGCTTTGTGAAAGACTTTCTGCGTTTTCTTCAATTCCCTTTCAGTGATTAAGCCGCCTTTTGCTCTGATAATTTTTCGACATGTTTTTCGAGGTATAACAGTTGACGATTTTACAGCGTATAGCTGTGGAGTTTATAAGGAAAAAATTGGATTTCTATTAGTTGTTATTTTATTATTTTTTAAATCGAAGCACCCATAAAAGAATATCTTTCTAAAGTATGACTTATGGAGTGAGGAGCAGTTGTTTGCTTTTTACATATCGAAATATTGTGGAGCATGCAGGAGAACTCTAAGCAAAAGGATTATCTATCTGCTTAGAGTTCTCTTTTACTTTCGACCTTTTATTTGAGTTTTAACCGTTTAGAGATAGCTTTGACCTCAGAAAACATTTGCTCGTTTTTTGCTGGTATCGGAGTGAGCATTGCATAACGCACATCAGAGTAAATCGTTGTGATTTTCGATAAATCAACCTTTTGTCGAACTCCTTTTTTCTGGAGCATCTTATGCAGAATTTCCAGTGGAGTATCACTATCCAGCGGCGGTTCGTCTGTTTCTCGGAGTAAATAAAGCACATAGGCATAACACAACCGAATCTGTTCCACGGGATCTTTCGTGCGCCGATATGCCTTGGCAAAAACTCCCCACCGTTTGAAATAAGCGCTCTGTAAATTCGCATGCATATCCCGATCAATATCAGTGATGTTATCAAAGAAATACTCATTCTCTGTTTTAGAGACAGCCTTTCCTTTGAACAGCTTTTTTTTCAGGTTTCTCCACCATTCCACGATAGCTTCTCGAACTGCAGGGAAAGAGTTTATCAGCACAATTAACATTACAACCGCAATAGCACCCAGGAGAACTCCCATCACAATCATCATCCACAGTTCCGTTGGAGGACCCTCTGGAGGGGACGCGAGTTCATCCGGTATAAACGGCGGCTCCCGATCGCTGCTGACAAGTTCGAAAAACCACTGTAAAAAAAGATCCAATCCGTATTTCAAATAGCTGCCTATATAAGTAATCAAAGATACAGCAGGGCCAGAAATTAGGTACAGCAAAAAGATGATACTAACTACCCCAATGGTAAATGTCACACTCATGGAATTATTGGAAGAAGATTTGGCGATATGTTTTCTTCCATAAGTCATTAGCTCATCCAGATTTGATTGGTTTCGGAATAATAGGAGAATTAACAACATCGGAAAAATCAGAAAAATGTATGTCTGATAAGGAAATTGATAGAAAACCAGATGTTTTAAAAGTCTGGTAATCAAATAGGAAAGAAAATAGATAACAATATTGACTGCGAGACAGGTAATAATTGCAATATTGGAAGATAATTTCGAAAAAGAGCTCTTTTGTATCAGCCAGCCCATAGCCAAAAATAACAGGGCACAAAAGGCTGCAATACTACTCGACTGGCTCCATATAAACAGGACATACAGAAAAAGTGCCCCCAAAATTGCTGTTCCTACATAACAGACTGTTTTTACAGCTGTTTTTTTATCCTGTGTTAGCTCTCCACAAAAATATCCACCGACACAGCAAATCATTCCGCCCGCAAACAAAAGCAGAGATTCCGTCCGATAGCAGTTTCCAAGGATGATTGAAAACAGGAAGGAAGAAACCGATGTCAGCAAACAACAATATGCAGCCATCATCGCCAGGATAAAACCCCACTTTTTGGCATTTTGCAGTGCTTTCATGCAGCATCACCGTCCTTCGGATCTCCATTTGAGTCCCGTGGAATATATTCCTTTTTTATCACAAACACTTCTAGATCATCTGGGATATCTTTTTGCTCGATGAAATTTGTTAAATAAATCTGCACATGGACATTATTATACATTTTATCTCTGGCATAGTTACATATGGTTGAGTCCAGGTATGGAGTGACAATCGCCAGATCCGTTCCGCTGACTGCGGATTCAACATAATTGAAGAGTTCGGCCACATTACATATCGCTTTGATTCGAAGTTTTGCCAGGATTCTCATCAGATCGATAGCATGTTCATTTCCGGAAGCGATTGGAGTTGAAACAATATCGATACCGGTATCGTCCACTGGAGCATTCGCATACAAATTTAATGGGATTCCCTCCTCGGTTGCAAGAGCAATCAAAGAAGCACATACCCGAATGGAGCCTTCTACTAAATCTGGATGAACAATCTTTCCGTACTCAAACTCCTGGGATTTGATATTCAGCAAAACGGTCAAGCTCTGCTGTGAAGTGTACTCGTAGTTGCGTACCATCAGTTTTTGTTCTTTTGCAGTTGCGGACCAATGGATTGAATTCATTGGATCCCGATCGGTGTATTCCCGTATTCCGGAAATATAGAAAGGATCTTCTGCCAGCTGCCGTTTTGTGATAGTGTCTCCCTGCAGGTAACGAGGCAGGATAAACATGTCATCAAGATTCACAGTGCTTGGCAATACCAAAATCGTATAGGCAACATCAACCCCTTTTGAAATTTTTGCCTGTCCAAATAAATCGCTGGATACCAGATGGGCCTTTTTTATTTCAAATTCGCCACGCTTAGTACAATTGACGTTCCAGGTACGTGTAACAGCCTTATAGCCCCCAAGTGTAAAAAAACTGGAGACAATCCTAGTGTCATCAGAAACTGCCTGCGCATTTGCTTCTCCAAATTCCAGCCATTTTGAAGCCGTAATGTCTGAACGAAGCCAGGGCAGAGGCATCAGCTTATTATTTTTTATGATTTCTACTAGGGAAAATTCTTCTCCTTCAAATACTTCATCCCGATTAAATTTATATGAATAATCGAGGTTTTGAAAGGAATATTTCCTGAATATGTAGGCTTGTAAAGAGATGATCACATAAATCAGGGCAATTAAAAAGATGAGTTTCAACCGAGATCTCCCCCTTTCACCGTAAGAATTTTATTTTTCTGTTGGTGCGGGAACCTGTGCAAGAATTGCCTGTATGGTATCGTAACTCTGTTGGGCAGAGCGCTGAATAGTATTTCCTCTACAGATAATTCTGTGTGAAAGGACATTTGCGCAGACAGCTTTTACATCATCTGGCAGCACATATTCCCTGCCGTTTAGCGCAGCATAAGCCTGTGAAGCTTTTGTCAACGCGATGGATGCACGCGGTGATGCCCCCAGCCGAATATCCTGTGAATTTCTGGTTGCATGGACAATATCGACAATATACCCCATTACAGCATCAGATACCTTTATCTGCGGAATGGAATTTTGTACCTCAATAATCATTTCCTTAGTAGCAACAGGAGAAACCTCTTCCAAGGGATTTCCAATAATAAACCTGCTCAGAATGGTCTCTTCTTCCTGCTTATCCGGATATCCCATGGCAAGTCTCATGAAAAATCGGTCTAACTGTGCCTCTGGCAGAGGAAAAGTCCCCTGGGTTTCCAGCGGATTTTGGGTTGCTAAAACTAAAAAAGGTTCTTCCAGTTTTCTGGTCACACCGTCAATCGTCACTTGACGTTCCTCCATACATTCCAGCAGACTGGATTGTGTTCGAGGGGTTGCACGGTTAATTTCATCAGCCAAAATAATATTGGCAAAAATTGGGCCCGGTTTAAACAGAAACTCCTCTTCTTTTTGGTTGTAGAAATTGATTCCTGTAACATCGGAAGGAAGTAAATCCGGCGTAAACTGAATACGCTTGCATTCACAGTCAATGGAACGGGAAATAGTTTTTGCAAGCATGGTCTTTCCTGTGCCCGGTAGGTCTTCCAGCAAAACATGTCCTCGGCAATACAAAGACACCAAAATTTGATTGACCGCTTCCTCTTTTCCGACAATCACTTTAGAAATATTGTCTTTTATCGATTGGGATAACTCTTGAATTTTAACTGCAGAAATCATTGAAGATGCCTCCTTTTATTTCTTTATTATAAAATAAACAGGAAAACTTTTCAATAAAAAGTTAATATTTTTCATAAAACCTCAGTTTTATTTGTGTGTTTTATCTAATCATAAGGGAAATATATAATGCACAGAGGCATTCTTTGGGAATACAGCAAAGCGCTAACAAAAGCAGATGTATTTTTTTAGGATCCTTGACAGCATCCAACAAAAGAGAATAGCTCAAGCAAATGAGTGTTTTTTTGTCAATCTCTTTTAACTGCTCTTTCAGCATTACTGGAATCGTACCAGTCTGCTTTGCAGAAAAAATTTTCTCCAGACTATGGTCAAAGGATTGATAGCGCTTCTTGAACAGAAAACACAGCCTAGAGTTCATCTCTTCAATAGAATACAGTTTTTCGGAAGAGAGATGAAAAATATCTGCACAAAATTCCAGACAACAGGAAAAGACATCTTGGAACTGCAAAGAGCATTTGTGATACTTTCTCAATGTTTTCATTATAGAAAAATGAGCCACCTTTTCTAAAGAAGTTTTCGGCCATTCTTCCAGAGTGAGTCCTAATTGTTGGGAAAGAGCAACAGCGGCGGGCAGCAGAATGCGGTAATTTTCTTCGAGACTGCCTTTTCGAAACGTATATCGTATACCATCTAGTTTTCCAAAATATTTCATTGTATCAAAATATCCAAGTTGAAGGTTTCGTTTTGCAAGTCCTGCATCGAATTTCAAAAAAAATCCCAAATCCTCTTTAGGATGCAGTACATGTACCATTGATTTTTTCTTATCGTAGCGACGTCGCAAGCCGAAAGAATCCACATCTACTGCAAAGATTTCCGTTGCTCCGCGCTTTTGTGCTAATTCAATTGGCAAATTGTCATAATATCCTCCATCTATATAGGATTTTCCTTCAATTGAATAACTTTTCATAGCGGGAAAACAGGCGGAAGATGCGAGGAGATAGTCTATCAGCTGCCCTTTCGGAATTTCTGCCTGAAATAAGGTACAGGGAATATAGCCGGGAATTTTTACTGTGACTATTCCCAGATCGATTGCTGAACGGCGGACTTTTTCTTCGCTCAAACATTTTTTCAATAATTGTTTTAACGCTTCAAACTCTGCACCGCCGTTTTTAATAATTTCTTTAAAAAATATTGATATTTGTTCTCTTTCATCCAGCTTTTGAAAGCTCTCCGGCAATTCAAGATCCAGCACCTGATCTAATGTGATATTTTCCCAAAGCCATTTTGCCTTATCAAAATCGCCTTGCGCTATCATTGCGCCATTCAACGCGCCAACGGATGTCCCCGTAACAATCGAAAATTGGTAATCTATTTCCCTCAATGCCTGCCAGACTCCAATTTGATATGCGCCCCGTGAACCTCCACCAGCTAAAACAAGCGCTTTTTTCTGGTTTAGTACCATCCTTTTAAATCCTTTCGTCATTTTTTCGTAGTATGGTTATTTTAGCGGGTTGTTTTCGTTTTTTCCGCAGAACGATCGAATCTGTCAGATAAATAATCCCCTGTTGAACATGGTAAATCCTTTTTACGAAGCCTTTGCTCAATAAAAGAGCGGATAAGAGAATAAATAACGGCGAATAACGGTACCCCAATAAACATCCCGACAATGCCAAATAATCCGCCGCCAATAATAATAGAAAAAATTACCCAGAAAGAATTTAAGCCTGTTGTATCACCTAAAATTTTTGGTCCCAAAATATTCCCATCGAACTGCTGTAATACCAGAATAAACAGGCAAAACCAAAATGCAGAAATAGGGCTCTCAATTAATATGATCAATGCACTTGGGATTGCACCAATAAAAGGCCCGAAATAGGGAATCACATTCGTCACCCCTACAATTACACTAATTAAGGCGGCGTAAGGCATATTAAAAATCCTCATTCCTATATAACATAAAATCCCGATTATCAGGGAATCAATGATTTTACCATAAATAAAACCGCTAAATGTTCTGTGACTGGAGCGAGTAAGTTCAATTGCACGATCTACATATTGTTTAGGAAGAAGCGCATACATTGTCTTTTTCACTTGGGCAAAAAATTTTTCTTTTCCAAAAAGCATATAAATAGAAATTATGATTCCCAACAAAGTATTTTTTAAGCCAATTGTGATGTTTTTAGTTAAATCAAGAAGATACGGTACAAATGCCCCCAGCATATCCAACATCCCATTCATAAATTGGGTAATGTATCCGGATATTTTATTTTGGATTTCTTCGCTGATATGAAAATCCTGCAGCATGACAACTGTACTTTCCGATATAGAATCCACCGCTTTTATGGCAGAAGGTATTTTATCAAGTAATGATGATAGACTGGACGCAATTTGCGGTAAAACAGTGCCTAAAAAAATACCTATTACGATGATCGCCGAGCTATAGGCAACAATGATCGATAGAGCTCTGCTTAGCTTTGGGTGCGGCTGTTTAAAATGGATTCGCTGCATCACTTGTTTTTCAAACAACGTCATCACTGGATTAAGCAGATAAGCAATTACAAATGCATAAATAAATGGAAACAAAAGATCAATAATTTTAAGAACGTACTCCTGAATGCTGTCAAAATTTATCAGAACAGATGCTGCTAATAAACACGCTACCACGGTTAAAAATACATAAAGTGCAATAGTAGTATATTTTTTATTATGTTCAAATTTCATATTTTTCTCCTCAGTATAAAATTAAAATTCCGGAAACTATTCTACTTTGATGTAACCATCATGTATATTTTCCAATAAACCATATGCTCCCATTGTTGTCTTGGATTTAAAAGATGTCTTTCATTATACTAGGGTTTCCTTGTTGTAACAACTATCATTCCAGAATTCAGATGTTTATTAAGTAAAGTTTTTATGAACAACCACAGGGGATGGAGGCATATACCCTCCATCCCCTGTGGTTGTTCATAAAGAAATATCGGCTTACTTAATAAACATGGCATCTCCAAAACTGTAAAAGCGGTATTGCTCCTGTACTGCGGTTTGATAAGCATGCATGGTGTGCTCATATCCGGCCAGTGCTGAGACAAGCATGATCAGAGTGCTTTCCGGTAAATGAAAATTGGTAATCAGACCATCCAGTACCTGAAATTGGTAACCAGGATAAATGAAAATATCTGTATATCCTTCCGAGGCTTTGATACAGCCTTCCTTTTGTGCGACGGAT
>CALDJI010000185.1 GCA_937901805.1 uncultured Clostridia bacterium
TTATACTCCTTATCCTTGAGGCGGCAGTCCATCTGGATGAGGGCGAGCGTTACATTTCTGGACACGGCGCGCCCTCCTTATTTGCCGCCCAGCGTCTGGAACCGTTTGAGATCCCCGTACAGGCTGAGCAGATGGTCATATTCTTTTTCATCATAGAAATGGCATTTTCCGCTGGTGTACATCTTTGCCGCTTCCAGCGCAAAACGGGCGGCTTCCTCTACATCAACCGGATGGCTGGCTCCAGTTGCGCAACCCGCCACAGAGGACTGCGTGGTAATTGCAACGCCGACCACCGGTGCACTGGTGGAAGTTGCCGGCTGAAGGATACTGTTGACATGGTAGACGTCGTTCCCATACGGAGTGATATCCTGGATGGAAACTGGGAACACCTTGGCAAGCTCACCGGTTGTGGTAGCCATAATATCCGCCAGATCCTCGCTCACCTTGAGGACATAGCCCTCTTTAATCGTCGGTGTAATGGAAAAACCACGGTGGTTGAAAATCTTATTTCCCTTGGTGGTGTCAATGGAAAGAATGGCCTCCATCCTGCTGTCTACTTCATATTGGTTCATCAATTCCATGTCAATGCAGGAACCCATAAACGGGACAGGATAGTGCTCGCTGGTCGGAGCGTCCGGATCCACATGGGTACAGACGATAACATCCCCTTCCAACTGGTCGCCGTATGACTGCATCTCGGTGAGTTTGAGCGCAACTGTCAGTGCAGCCAGTGCGCCGTCCCCATCTGAAACGAACCCGGTCACTTCCGGACGCGCTCCCAGGCCGCCCAGGCGGCCAATGACGCCCATAGTCGGAGCGGTTCCTCCGCTCAGCTTCCCATTTTTACCGGGAATGACGATTTTCACCGCATCTGTTGCGCCCTCGCCCTGGCTGAGGGTATTGACCTCTACCAGTTTTGCGCCTTTGCTCCGGAAAAGTTCCGCGATTTTTTCCCCGCTTGCGTCCGGACGATCCAGGACGTCAAACAACTCCATGACCTGTTTTAATAGCATTGTCTTCCTCTCCTTTATTCCAGCAGGAGTTTAATCCACTTCTCCGAGGTATTCCTCCAGCGTGATTCCCCTGCTCATAATTTCTTTTGCGGCGTCCACCCCGACATAGCGGTAATGCCAGGGTTCAAAAATAATTTTGGTGATATCCTCCTTGTCTTTGGGGAAACGGAGGATAAAACCGTAATCCGCTGCATTTGCCTTAAGCCATTTTGCAGCGGCAGTATCGGCATAGCCGTCGTCCAAATTCTGATAGGACGGAGTGACGATATCCAGCGCAAGGCCGGTTTGATGTTCGCTTGTTCCCGGAACGGCGACAATGGTAGCAGCAATTTCCTCCGCTTCCGCCCGGCCATAGCCCTGATTAAGATATTCCTGCACCTTGTTATTAAACAGGCGCTGCTGACTGGAAATGGGACGATATGCAGAGCAGACCAACAGGTCGATCCCATCCGCTTTGGCGGCTGCAATCATCTCTTTTGCCGGGCCGACGGCACGGGCATCCATAGTATATCCCTGGATAGAAGCTTCCTCAATGGAAAAATCATCCGGGAGCTTGTGAGTCGGATTGGCAAGCACCAGTTTCCAGTCGCCGCTCACCTCCGTTACTGGGACGGAAGGGGATTTGGAAGGCGAAGAAGAGGGCGTCTCTGTATGAAAAGCCGTCTGGGACTGTATTTCATTGCTGGAAGTCTCACTGGAAACGGCGGATTCTTCCGGTTCTGCCGACGAGGAATTATCCGAAGAACTTACAAACTCTTCGGATTGGGAAGAATCATTCTTCCCGCCCGTTTCCCCTCCTGGGTTCCAGAAAATAATAGCAAGGATCACTGCCAGGCAGACAATCACTACTGCCGAAATGAGAAAAATCAACCGGTTGCGCTGTGCACGCGCCCGTTTGAAATTGTATTTGATATGTTTGTTTGCCATAAAGGTATCCTCATTTTCCCGCCGGGATTATATACAGAAAGTCTGTATATAGCGGTCAAGGGCTTCCTGGATGATCCGTTTTGCTTCCTCTGCACCGCTGATCTCATTGACAGCAGTTGTTTTGTTTTCCAAAGCCTTATAAACGGTGAAGAAATGGCGCATTTCATCAAAAATGTGGCTTGGCAGCTCACTGATATCCTGATAAGTGTTGTAAGTTGGGTCATTAAACGGGATGGCAATGATCTTTTCATCATTTCTGCCGTTATCAATCATCGAAATAACGCCGATCGGATAGCATTGCACCAGGGTAAGCGGCTCGATCGGCTCGGAACAGAGGACTAGGACATCCAACGGGTCGAGGTCGTCGCCGTAAGTCCGCGGGATAAATCCATAATTCGCCGGGTAGTGTGTGGATGTGTAGAGAATCCGGTCGAGCATAATCAGTCCGGTTTCCTTATCCAGTTCATATTTTTTCTTGCTGCCCTTTTCAATTTCAATGACAGCAATAAAGTCATCCACATTAATCCGTTTCGGACTGATATCATGCCAGATATTATTCATTGAAATGCCTCCTGTTTCGTTGTTCTTGTAATTATAGAAACCCATTTTGGCCCTGCCAGATGGTTTTCCCTGTCGGTGTTTTTTCTATTATAACAGATTACCCCCCTGTTAAAAAGGGGAAGGTGAAATTTTCTTAAAATCATGGCAAAATGTTCACAGTATAAGGACAAAAAAACATTTTTATCTTTGTAAGAAATACATATTGCAACTGACGTTCAGAGAGAATATAATGAGATCAAATTCTGGTAAAACATTACCTGTTTCTCAGTCCTTTTGCCCAAGATCATAACGGGCTACCATATTAAAATTAAGATGGGAGAGCACAACAATGGCAATGATTGACAAAATTAAGGACGCAAAACGAGTGCTTGATGAGGTCGTGCGCGAAACCGCACTGATTCCGGCTCCGGCAATCAATCCGGATGCAGAAATCTACCTCAAATGTGAAAATCTTCAGCTGACCGGCTCTTTTAAAGTTAGAGGCGCCTACTACCGGATTGCCAATCTGACTGAAGAGGAAAAATCCCATGGCGTCATTGCCTGCTCTGCCGGCAACCATGCGCAGGGCGTTGCACTGGCCGCACAGAAATTTGGCATCGGCGCTACCATCTGCATTCCAAGCGTTGCCCCGCTTTCCAAAATTATGGCAACCAAAAGTTATGGGGCAAACGTTGTGCTGTGTGACGGCGTCTATGACGACGCCTATGCCAAAGCTGTGGAAATTCAGAAAAATGAAGGCCGCACCTTTATCCATCCGTTTAACGATGAGGATGTGATCGCCGGACAGGGAACCATTGGACTGGAAATTCTAAAACAGCTTCCGGATGCGGACGCCGTGATCGTCCCTATCGGCGGCGGCGGATTGATTTCCGGAATTGCCAGCGCTGTCAAGGCTATCAATCCAAACTGCAAGGTATACGGTGTTCAGGCAGCCGGCGCTCCTTCTATGAAAGAATCCCTGGATGCCGGCAAGATCATTACACTGGATAATGTCAGCACCATTGCGGACGGCATTGCAGTGAAAACCCCGGGCACCCGCACCTTTGACATCTGCTCGCAGTATGTCGACGAGGTGGTTACCGTAACAGAAGACGAAATTGCAGTGGCCATCCTGACCCTGATCGAAAAGCAGAATACCGTTTCTGAAGGTGCAGGCGCTACCACCGTTGCCGCCGCCATGTTCAATAAAGTGGACGTCAAGGGCAAAAAGGTCGTCTGCGTCGTTTCCGGCGGCAACATCGACGTCAACATCCTCTCCAGAGTTATTAATAAGGGCCTGGTAAAATCCGGGCGGCTGCTGGAGTTGAAAACTGAGATTGTCGACAAACCGGGACAGCTCAATTCTCTGCTTGGTCTGATTGCCAGCACCGGAGCCAATATCCTCTCCATTAACCACAACCGTTACAATCTGGATTTGAGCGTCAACATGTGTGAAGTCCATCTGGTTCTCGAAACCAAGAGCCCGGAACATGTCCAGAGTATCTATGAGCTTCTGGAAGCAAACGGATACCGTCATAATTAACCCTAAAATGATGACACTCCCCCTTCAGGCAAGAAGGGGGAGTTTTTTATTCATAAAAATTTCCATTTTCCTCTTTACCCTGATAACACTTTCAAGCGTTTTATACAAAGCTTTATAAAAAAACTGTGGAAAGCGGGAATCTTTTTCGAAAGCCCTCGGAATTCCTTGACTTTTTGCAGATAGCCCCGCTACACTGAAAAAAGAATCCTTACACAACTTCCGGCCTCCTTTGGAGGCCGGCAATTAATATTTAAGAAAAGGAGCGAAATTTACCATGAGTCTTACTATTGCACAGCTGGAAGAACAGGCCTGCAAAAATCCTCTGGACGCCAAAACATGGGTAGAACTGGGCCTGCAAATTGCAGAAGAAGAACAGGATATGGAAAAATCTTTAAGTACGCTCACAAAAGGACTCTGTTATCAGCCTTTTGATCCGGAACTCCGTTTGCAGCGTGGACGCAAATTCAATTCTATCAACCGCTTCGCTCGCGCTGTATCCGATCTTACCTTGGCTTGCCGGCTCAAACCGGAAGAATGGCAAAACTGGTATTATCTCAGCGTTTCCTATAATCTGTGGGGAAAATATGAGGAATCTGCCGCAGGATTTGAAGAGTGTGCAAAACATATTCCGGAAAAACAGGGTTTGTATCCCATTGTCGACTGGCTGTTTAACACCTACACCACACTTGGATGGAAAGAGCAGGCGCAGCGCGCGCTTGACATGATTGACACCAGCATTCCCTGTGTACCGCTGGATTACTCCTACCGCAAACGGGTGATGCTTTCCAAAGGGGAAATCGACCCGGAAAAATTCATTGATTTGGATGAAATTGAGCGCACCTGTATCAAGGCAAAGGATCGTCCCAAACTGGAACTGGTCTCCCAGCTTTATGGGCTTGCTAACTACTACCACTACATTGGAAATATGGAGAAATACGATGAAACCCTGCTCAAATTACTGGAACAGCCGCTGTTCCACAATGCTTTCGGCTATATCAAAGGCGTCCAGGAAGCAAGGGCACGCGGTTTAATCGATTAAGCTTCAACGGAAAAGGAGGAACTCACGATGTCTGATACCATCAAGGAACTGAAAACACAGCTGGAAACGCATCCAAAAGACGAGACGCTCTGGCTTGCACTTGGCAATGCTTATGTAGCGGCAAATCGGCTGGAAGACGCCATCGATGCTTTTTCCGAAGGGATTATCTGCAATCCATTCGGTGTAGATTGTTACCATATGCGCGCACGGAAATACCTGACCCTGCGTAAATGTGAATTTTCCGTAGCAGATTTTGCAATGGCTGCCCGCCTGGATCCGGACAACGTTGATAATTACTACTATCAGGGCGTTGCTGCCTATATGGGGAAAATGTATGGCAAGGCAGAAGAAGCCCTTTTAAAGACGATTGAACTGATGGAAGCGCAGCATGTGGAAGAA
>CALDJI010000186.1 GCA_937901805.1 uncultured Clostridia bacterium
CTTCTCTTTCATCTCCTCTTCGGTTGCAGCGCCGACTTTGAGGACTGCTACGCCGCCGGAGAGTTTTGCCAATCTCTCCTGGAGTTTCTCTCTGTCAAAGTCGGAGGTTGCCGTCTCGATCTGGGATTTAATCTGAGAAATTCTGGATTTGATTGCATCCGGATCCCCAGCACCATGGACAATGATAGTGTTCTCTTTCTCAACGCGGACGCTGCCTGCACGGCCGAGCTGGTCAAGAGTAGTGTTCTTCAGTTCCAGTCCAAGATCATCACAGATCACAGTACCGCCGGTCAGAATGGCGATATCCTGGAGCATCTCTTTCCGTCTGTCGCCAAAGCCAGGAGCCTTGACAGCTACACAGTTAAAGGTACCGCGCAGTTTATTGAGCAGGATGGTGGTAAGCGCTTCGCCTTCCAAATCCTCGCAGATGATAACCAGCTTCTTGCCACCCTGGACAATCTGCTCCAGGAGAGGAAGAAGATCCTGAATAGAACTGATTTTCTTATCGGTAATCAGGATGTAAGCGTCATCCATCACTGCTTCCATCTTATCGGTATCGGTCACCATATACGGGGAAACATAGCCGCGGTCAAACTGCATACCCTCGACAACCTCGGTATAGGTTTCCGCGGTCTTGGATTCTTCGATAGTAATTACGCCGTCCGCAGAAACTTTTTCCATAGCGTCCGCAATCAGTTTGCCGATATTCTCATCACCGGAGGAAACCGCTGCAACTCTTGCGATATCATCTGCGCTACCGACTTTTTTGGAATTTGCAATCACCGCTTCAACCGCTGCATCGACTGCCTTGGAAATTCCCTTTTTCAGAATCATTGGGTTTGCGCCGGCAGCGACGTTCTTCATACCCTCTCTGACAAGAGCCTGTGCCAAAACCGTTGCGGTTGTGGTGCCGTCGCCTGCGGCATCATTTGTCTTGGTTGCAACTTCTTTAACAAGCTGTGCACCCATATTTTCAAACGGATCATCGAGCTCAATGTCTTTTGCAATGGTGACGCCATCATTTGTGATCAGCGGTGCGCCAAATTTTTTATCCAAAACAACGTTGCGGCCTTTCGGTCCAAGAGTGATTTTTACAGTGTCAGCGAGCTGATCCAGCCCTTTCTGAAGGGCCTTACGGGCATCTTCCCCGTACAAAATTTCTTTAGCCATGGTTAACTGCCTCCCAAAATCGAATTAATTTTAAAGATTTATTCTACAATTGCAAGAATATCGGACTGGCGGAGGATAACATACTCCTCATCGTCTACTTTTACTTCTGTTCCAGCATATTTGCTGGCAATGACCTTATCGCCTGGTTTCAGATACATATCAACCTGATTGCCATCTACCATTCCGCCCGGGCCGACTGCAACGACTTCTGCAATCTGCGGCTTTTCCTTTGCAGAATTTGCAAGGATAATCCCGCTTTTCGTTGTTTCCTCAGCCTCGACCATTTTTGTTACCACTCTGTCAAGCAAAGGTTTGATTGTCATGATGGTTCCTCCTTAGAACTTGTATAAAATTCAAAGATTTTCATTATTTTAGCACTCTCTTTTCCTGAGTGCTAACTATATTGTAATGATTATTTTTGAAAAATCAAGCCTTTTTTTAAATTTTTTCAAAAAAAAGCGAGTTTTCATCTTAAATTCAAGGGTCATTTACAAAATATCCATTTTCTATGCGAAAAATTCGCTCCTTATGAAAAAAACTCCGTATCGCAAAAAATGCGGTACGGAGTGATACGTTTTTACCTTTTCTGACTTTTACTGAGTAAACTCGAGATTATCAAACCCGGAAGCAGTGACAATGGCGTCTTCGGTTTTTGGGAATGTCAGCTGAATCCGATCCCCCTCCCTGGTCAGAGCCAGTTCATCGCTTACCGTATAGGATACCTGGTAGATCTTTTTCGGCTGTTCGCTCAGGATAATTTTATAAACTGTATCCTCGCTGGTCATCTCGCTGGCAATGCGCAGAACCGTTCCGGTAATCTCCTCTTTTTCCTCCAGCAGATCCTCTGCCGGGGTTCCAGAAGCGCCCGCATGTCTTAAATTTGCCCGGTAGCTGTCCAGAGCAGCCTCCATCGTCTCTCCATTTCCGACAATAGAGTAATCCTCCAAAGAGACATAGGCATACTGTTTGACCAGGCCTTCTGCATCCTTGAGAGTCATAAAATAGGTCGGCTTGCCGTCAATATTTAAAATCAGCGGAAAAGTCGCGGTGTATTTCAGGTTCTGCACTTTTCCCTCTGCCGATGCCTGGGCCGCATTTTCCGTAGCGCCTGAGACTTTATAATTAAAAACCTCTTTGGTAATCATATCCACCATCATAAAGCTGATGATACTGTCATCCGAACCAACGCTGGTCAGCCCCGTATACAGGTAGCACCTGCCATTGTTGTAGATAATGGAGTGCCCTTCAGACGCCTTGAATTTATCTTTGTTCGAAAAATTCAGAATACCGTTGATATATTCGCCGCGGTTATTGATCTGCGTCATAATAAAGCTTTCCGGCTGGATGCGATCCACCCAGGCAGGAAGGGCATCAATGGTATAGCGGTGGGTTTCCCCTGTCGTTGCATTAATAATAAGCGCTCCGGTTGCCTCAGGGAGGGCAAACCCACGCGTATTTTTATAGGTGCTGATGACCCAGTATGGATTTCCCTCATCATCAATTTCAAAGGAATAATCTGTCAGGCCGGTAAAAAATCCACCGTGAAGGCGCGCATGCCGGTTTAAATTCTGGAGCAGATATGCCCTGGGCTGGATTTTAATGTTCTTTCCATCCACATACTCGACATCCTGCATATTCGTGGCGGAAACGGTGATATATCCCGGTGTACCGTTCAAGTTGGCAAGCCATTTGAAAAAGCCGGAATGCTCCAGGGGGACTACCCACATCAGTTTGCCGTTCACCTGCTGAATTACAGGTTCGCCGGTTTCCACCTGGCTTCCCAAAGAAGTCTTCTCGCCCAGTTTTTTGTCCGCAAGTTTTTCCGCCAAAGCTTTATCCACAATCGGGACGTTCTCAACGTCCACCACCTGGACATCCGAGCTAAATGTCCGCTCCTGCGGCTGCGTCAGCTGATCACGGTATGCCCCAAACTGAAAGAGTATGGATGAACCGATAAAAACCACCACAACAACCGCCCAAGGGACTAATACCCCGATTTTTACAAGCTTTGAAAGGTTCTTAGTTCCATCAAAACTCAGTTCCCGCTGCCCATTGGCGCCGACAGCCAAATGGAACAGGGATCCTTTTGTTACCAGCCAGATAGCGACCGCTACAGTAATGACAATGCACCACAGGACTGCCCCATCTGAATAAAAGGGATTGAGATTTGGCGTTTCAAAGAAAAGATACCCCAAAAAGACAACAAAAGCTACAAGATACGCAATGATTCTGGTTTTCTTCACAGTAACCCTCATTTCGCCGCATCAGGCTATACGGCAGATATTCAGCTTTCCCCGCGCCTGATCCGGGGCATTCGGTTTTCAAATATCGTTTTACCGAAATTTATTTTAGTATACCAGACAAATTGTAAATTTTCAGTCGGATTCATAAAAAATTCACGATTCTCGCCGCATTCTTTATATCCTCTTTATACGTTTCCTTCTACCGCGTAACACAACCGCCCAAAAAACCCAGGCCAGCAGGCTCAGCACGCTCAAAATCACCGCATAACGGTAAGTACCTGCATAAAGGCCGCCAAGCGTACTGTGCACTGTGAAAATGTTCAGCCCGCTCACCCCAATCAAAGCGGCAACGGTATAAACGCATAACCCAATTGTCAGTAAAGCAAGAACCAATCTGATGAAAAAAGCCGGACGGAATTTTCGCTGGTGATCCGTTTTCACAGACGGCTCATGATTTTGATCCCTATGATTCACTGCCAGTATCCCCTTCCATTTGCTCGCTCAGCACGCACCGGGAAACAAACTGCGCAAAAGACTCTCCTAAAGTGCCGGTACCCATTGGCATACAAGACATATCCCCCTGCATGACAAGCAGACGGCTGAGTTTTTCAAGTTTCTGATTGTCTACCGATTCCCCTTCCTGTACATTTTTTCTCAAAGCATACAGGGATGCGGACACCTGTTTCAATGGGGAATCCAAGGCAAGGTGACCATTCGCCTCAATGACACGCAGGACATAATTTTCCGCTTTTTCTTCCTGCCCCATTGCATAGTAGAGTTTGGCCCTTGCCAAATCGCCGAGCCCGGTATTATCCCCAAACCACCCTGTTTTGATTGTCAGATAATGAATGCCCCGATACCCGGGAACATAAACTGCTTTGTCATAGTATTCCTGCTGTTTTTCCTGCTGCTCTGCAAGCGTCCGGGCGAGTTTGTCCCGCTTTTTCTCCGAAGTCTCCGCTGCCAGTTTCACCTGCGTCTCCTCCGCCTTTTGCCCATACTGGCGCGATTTGACATAATAACCATAGGCCTCGTCGTCCTCTTTGTCGATTTCCGCCGTATTTCCATGGTTGGCAAATAAATCCTGTGCAATCAGCTCCGTATAGAGTACCCGGTTTTCCAAGCTATCCTGCTGGGTCACCAGTTCTGTTGCTAATTTTTGGGAATAATCCGGATTCCCCAAAAAATAGTTATACCCCACCTTTAAGCGCATGATGTTCGTATCGTGCGGATAGCTTGTCTGATAGGAACCAATCTTTTCGCTCACGTTATCCCCGCTTGGTTCGATCCCTGCCGACGGATAAATCTCTGCAAAAACATCCCGCTCAATATCGTAGTATTCTTCGCAGCGCTGAGAATCTTTCGGGGTGATGGGCAGCGTCTTCTTTGTCTGAGTGGCCGCGCTTTTAAATTCTGCACGGCGCCCCTGCGGATCGGAAGGATAGTTTTCCGCCAATCTCCGGATTTCCTGAATCACCTGCTGATTCTGTTTAGACTGTTTCTTTTCAAATTCCACTACATCCAAATACTGAGTGGCCTGTGCAGTATCCCCATTTAAAATACTGAGCAGGGCGGAAGCGCAGGTGTTCTGAAAAGTGTACCCACTTTTCCCCAGCGCCTCATAGAGATGGGGAATCGCCACATCTTCTCTGCTTTCTTCCAATGCCAGGAGAGCCAGATACGTATCTGTATTGGCACTGGAGACAGTATCCCGAATTGCCTTGATTCCAAGCAGGGAGCAAATAAGAATCACAACCACTGCAATTCCCACAAGCAGATGGGTACGTTTATTCAAGATCTTTTTCTTCCCCCGAAACTTCACAGCTGCAATAAGATATCCCGCAGCAAATAGAAGCGTAAGGACAACCAACATCCATAAAAAGATTGTCAAAAAGGATTCCCCCAATCCATACAGTCGGTTTCTGTCGGTTTCTGATGTACTAACTATAGCAAATCAGTCCGCTTTTGTACAGACAAAAAAACCGGCACGCCCTTGTTTTGCGCACCGGACTGGTTTTTATTTATGGTATTTGGAACCCGATGAAATCATAAAGGCACGGTAAATCTGTTCCAAAAGCATTACCCTGGCTAGCTGATGGGGGAAAGTCATCTTTGACATGGACAGTCTCTGTTTCCCGGCCTGTTTTACCGCATCGGCAAGCCCATAAGAACCGCCGATCACAAAAGACACCGTACTATACCCTTCTACCGCCGCCTGTTCCAAAAGTTTGGAAAACCCAATGGAATCCATCTGCTTGCCCTCAATACACATGGGGAGCAGATAAGCTTTTGCAGGGATTTTGGCCAGCAGCCGTTTTCCTTCCGCCTCCACCACCGAGGCAATTTCCGCTTCCCCGGCGCGGTCCTGGAGACGCTGCTCCGGCAGTTCCAAAATTTCCAAACGGCAAAATGGTTTTAGTCGTTTGAGGTATTCCTCCAAAGCTTCCTTCCAGTACTTCTCTTTTAATGTGCCAATACACACAACCTGCACTGTCAACATCCATGAACCCTCCGCTCAAAAAACCATGATCTGTGCAGGAAATTCCCGCGGGGCAACTTGGAGCAGATAGTCAAAATTTTCTTTTGCCCCAATCTCCCGCAGACTGGATTTCGTGTGCTCATAGGCAAGCTGCGGAAGATTATTTTCCCTGCTTAAGTGCGCCAAAAACACCCGGTTTGTCCCCGTCTTTACTAATTCCGACACCTGCACCGCGCAGTCATCATTGGAAAGGTGCCCTTGTCTGCCCTTTATCCGCTGTTTTAAAAAATAAGGGTATGTACCGCTTTCCAGCATCCGGACGTCATAATTGGATTCCAGCATGACAAGATGCGCCCCCAGGATATGCTCGCGTACTTCCTGAGTAATATAGCCGAGATCCGTTGCAATCGCAAGCGTACGGGAATCCCCGGTTTCAAACCGGAATCCCATACTGTCAACTGCATCGTGAGGAGTATGAAACGGCGTAACCTTCATCCCCGCGATTACATTTTCCGGCTGCAATTCTATCAACCGGCAATCTGCGGCAACGCTATCGTTTTGCTCAAGAAAACTCAAAACCGGAGCAGAGGAATAGACAGGCACCTTCAGGCGTTTTGTCAAGACCCTTAGCCCTTTGATATGGTCAGAATGCTCGTGAGTGATCAAAATTCCACGGATAATTTCCTGAGGGATTTCCCGTGCAGCCAAGGCATCCAGGATTTTTTTACAGCTCACCCCGGCGTCCACCAGAAGGCCTTCTTCCGCATTCCCTACAAAGCTGCTGTTCCCGGAGCTGCCACTAAACAGCGGGCAAAATCTCGCCATGTTCTTCCCTCCTATAAAAAAGCCGTGCGCTATTCCTCCATAGCTCACGGCCCTTCCGTCTCAGATCTTTTACAGTGCCTGTGCAATATGCATATCATCCGGGATATCAATCTCCCTGATATCCGCTCCCAGGGACTTCAGCTTTTCACAGATATTCTCATATCCGCGCTGGATATGGTAGATATCCTCGATTTCTGTGACACCTGTTGCAGTCAATGCCGCAATAATCAATGCAGCGCCGGCACGCAGATCCGTCGCCTTAACCGGTGCAGCAGTAAACCCATTCGGATTGCCTTCGATGACTGCAACTTTTCCATCCACAGAGATATTCGCGCCCATCCTGCGCAACTGATCCACATAACGGAACCGGTTATCCCATACGCTTTCCGTTACAATGCTGGTGCCCTCCGCCAAACAGAGCAATACCGCCACCTGAGGCTGCATATCCGTCGGAAACCCGGGATGCGGCATAGTTTTAATATTGGCTTTGATCAGGTTCCCCGTACGGGAGACGCGGATCGAATCGTCGTATTCCTCTACATCTACGCCCATTTTAACCAGTTTCGCCGTAATGGATTCCAAGTGTTTTGGAATCACATTTTTAATTAAGACATCCCCCTTTGTTGCTGCCGCCGCAACCATAAAGGTGCCTGCTTCAATCTGATCCGGAATAATCGAATAAGTTGTTCCTTTCAAGGAATCCACGCCATGGATTTTAATCACATCAGTGCCGGCGCCGCGGACATCCGCACCCATGGAGTTCAAAAAGTTCGCAAGATCCACCACATGGGGTTCTTTTGCAGCATTTTCAATAACAGTAAGCCCCTTGGCTTTCACACTTGCCAACATGATATTAATTGTCGCACCAACAGATGCCATGTCCAAATAGATCTGGCTGCCGACCAACAGATCCGCATGCGCATCGATCATTCCGCCCTTTTCCAAAGAAATTTCTGTACCAAGGGCTTCAAAACCTTTCAGATGCTGATCAATGGGACGCACCCCCAAATCACATCCGCCCGGCATGGAGACGCACGCTTTATTAAAACGCCCCAGCAAAGCGCCCAGAAAATAGCTGGAAGCGCGCAGCGGGCGGGCCAGTTCATAGGGGACTGTTGATTTAGCAACATGCCGGGTATCAATCATAACGGTAGACTTATCCAGCATCCGAACCCGTGCACCCAGGCATTCCAAAGTCTGCAAAAGGGTTGTGACATCACTGATATTGGGGACGTTCTCTATAATACAGGTGTCCTGCGCAAGCAAAGTAGCCGGCAGAATTGCCACAACCGCGTTTTTGGCCCCGCTGATTGTAACCTCTCCTGTCAGATGCGCTCCACCATGAACAACATATTTTTCCAAGGCTGTACTCTCCTTTACAGGCGTTTTCTTTCCATAATTTCGAAGGAAAAATTATGTAATCCCATTCGCTTTTCTCGCCGTACAATCTATAGTATTTACAAGTAATTTCAAAATAATTATGTGAATTAAAAGACCAGTATTTGTATTATAACATTCCTGCTATAAATGTCAAAGCGAATTCACAAAATTATTTTACATTTTTTTCTCAATTTGCACAAGTATATTTTTACAGACGGAGCAACTATTTTTGATTTTCAATTTATTTTTGATTGCTGGAAACAAAATTCCACTACAGAGTTTCCGTACTGACGGCATGATGCTGAACCGTCAACGTTTCGTACGCAAATCCTAAAAAAAGCCCTTGTGCATATAACATGCACAAGGGCTTTGCGCCAATCCTTATCTGCCTGTCCCAATATAGCTGACAGGGTTTACTTTATAACCGTTGAGAATGATTTCAAAATGGCAGTGGTTTCCAAACGCATTTCCGGTCTGCCCCACAGCAGCAATCTGCTGTCCCTGGCTGACCCTTTGACCTGGATAAACATAGACTGCACTGTTGTGCGCATACAGTGTCTGGACGCCATTTCCGTGATCAATTACAACATAGTTTCCATAACCATAGTTCCAACCATAGTTTGTCGCTGTCACAACGGTCCCAGAGTCTGCCGCATAAACAGCTGATCCAGCGCCTGCGGCAATGTCCATCCCCGTATGTCCGTAATACTCACCGTAACCACAGCTGTAGTAACCGCCTGCCACCGGCCAAATAAACCGACCGCTGCCAGTGGTAGTAATTGCACCCGTATAGGTGCTTGAACCGCGGGAAGTATAAACCGGCTTTTCCTTTGTACCAACCAAAATCACCTTATTGACCGGTTTTTTTGTTGTGGTAACAGTATCCCTGCTGCGTCCTGTTTCCACTCCGTTGACATAGGTTACCTTACCCACAATCAGGCGTTCGCCTTCCTGGCCCTCCGTCTGCACTTCGGTTTCGCCCTCGTAATAGCTGCCGGACTCTTCTTCTACCGTCTGGTAGGCGATTTCCTCAGTCCAGCTTTCAACACGGGCAACCTGAACACTGAGATAGGGCACGGAACTTGCAACTTTCAGAGTTTCCCCAGGATACATCTTATCCTGAAGATCCCCCCCGCCGTTGATTGCCTGTAATTCCTTAAAAGGAACCCCAACCTTATCGGCAATTAAAGAGGGGGCGTCGCCCTCCTGTACAACATAGGTGCGCTCTTCCGAAATATTGGAATTAATCAGGGATTCTATTTTTTCATACGGAATCACACTTGCCACAGAGTAAAGCCCGTTTTTCACTTCAACATCCCGTACAAAAGAAACCTCCTCATTTTCCGCGCCGGTCCGGTAGGAGGCCAGCTTGGTATCCAAAGCGTCCTGAAGTTCTTGTCCTTCCGTCACCGCGCCGACAAAGCTCCCATCAATATATAATCCGCTTGCCTGGGTGATTTCACTGCCGGAAGAGGCAATTAATGTATTGCACAGGGTATCTACATCGATCAACTCTTCAGAACTGGGGACAGCTGCAATGGTATAAACCGGGGCAAGTTCAAGCTTTTCCTCGCCTTCCTGGTAGATGACACGATCATTCATCATGCTCTGCGCATCATCAAAGACAGATTCGCTTTGAATATAGCCGACGGTTGTTCCATCATATTCTACCTGCAATGCATACTGAACATTCAATTGGGAATGGATGGTATACACCAAAACCCCGATAGCAATCACTGGGGCAATGTAGTTGAGGGCGCGGCAGCAATAGGAAAACCCTTTTTTGCCGCCTGCACGGCAATACACTCCAATTTGCCTGACAAAAGCAGCCGATCCCTGCGCCTTTGCCTCTTTTAAATCCGCAATGACGCGATCCCGCTTCTGAACAAACAATTCCGCTGTACGCAGCGCTTGCTTAGGAGCCTTGTCCACCTTTTTTACAGCACGCTTTTCCGCCAAAGCGATAAAACGCGCATACGCTTCCGTTTTACATTTCGCAAAACGATACAGATAAAGCTTTTTTAACCGTTTTGCAGTACGTACTAGTTTGATTCCTGTGTATAAAGATAAATCATAGATTTTATTTGAAATTGTAGTAGCAAACTGCATCGTTTTACCCATCACTTTTGACAGCACAGAATTGGGTTCAAATTCCTGCTTTTCAGCAGGTCTCTGCTGTGCTTCTTCGTTTTGGCTACGAGCCATTGCATCAACTCCCTTCATCAATCTATCTTCTGTATCCAGGCTTTTTGAGAAAAACCACAGTCCCTATTATACTCATTTTCAGAAAAAAGGCAATGACTTTCACGAAACCTTCATTTGTCAAGAGATATTTATGCTAAAAAAACACTTTTTCAGCATAAATATTTAGCTTATTTGATGAGTAAAATGGAGATTTTTTCTAAAACAAGTAAAATATATTTAGAAGAAACAAACCCTATTTTTCTGTTTCTCCCATCACAGAAAATGCATAATTTCCTGCATCCGAAGCCATTTTCCGATTCCAAAACTGTTATTTAAGAGTATTTTCCCATACCCCATGTTCCGAATGAAGATAGACTTCGCTGAGGGAATCTTCTAAAAAGACACGGAGCATGTAGTCCATTCCAGGGGCAAGCCGGCTCTTTTTCATCTCGTCCAAACGCATCCAAAAAACCTTCCCTTCTTCTGAGGAAGAGAGCTCCCCATCAAAAACATCCGCTTTATAGAAAAGGACAACCGCTCTGGTCTGTGCATCCTCCATCCACTGCTTCATGCCGCACAAAACCGGATGATAGACAGTAAATCCCGTCTCCTCCCGCATTTCCCGGATTACAGAATCCACAAAGGATTCTCCCGGCTCCACATGGCTGCCCGGGAAAGTGATTCCGCCCCAGATTGGGTCTTTTCTGTCCAATACAAGGACATTGCCCCGTCTGTCGGACAGCATACACATATTCATTAAAATTGCCTTTTCCCGTTCTCTCACGCTATTCCTCCCTGCTGAAAGCTTTTTGATGATTTCCAACTGTTTTTTCAAGCGGGCAACTGCTCCCCTGCCTGCACACTGATAAAAAGCGGGCGCAATAAACTATCCTATTGGGAAGCTGAATGAAACTTGCGATTATGGCTTGATTCAGCTGTTTTCCGGCGTGCACCGCAGTTTTCCTTATCGACTGCTAAAGGTTCCGTTGAGAGCCATGTCAAACAAGCAGGCTATGAAAATTTTCACAGCCTGCCTGCTCCCATCCCCCGCCCATCATCTATGTGTAAGTTCCAGCATTTTCAAAATAATCTTGGCGGAATGCTGTGCCGCCACCTCAATAAAATTATCATAGGATGCGTCCGCCCCCTCATCCGCAGAATCCGACATGGTGCGGATAACCAGGAATGGTTTTCCGTTCATATAGCTGACCTGCCCAATGGCGGCTCCTTCCATCTCCACACAGGCGGGAGACAGCCGTCTATTGATATCCGCTTTGACTGCTGAATCGTTGACAAAAACATCCCCGGAAGCGATCCGACCGCGCCCGAAATGGCCGTTAATCTCCGGCAGTGCAGCGCATGCTTCCTCGCAAAGAGAGATGAGATAGGGATCCGCCTCAAAGAACTGGCGATTCGGATAATAATGCAGCATCACGGGGTCCTGGTCGTGAAATGCAACTTCCGTCCCAATGACAACATCCATAACGGACAATCCCAGTTTCATCGCCCCGGCTATTCCGACATTGATCACACGTCCGGCTCCAAACTGGTGGATTGCCGTAGAAGCGCAGACAGCAGCGTTCACCTTCCCAATTCCGCAGCAGACGAGGACCACCGCGCGGCTGCCGATCGTTCCTTCATAAAAGGTAGTGCCATACATGGGAGTCTGACGTTCAATAATCATTTTTTCTTTGATCAGCGCAACTTCTTCTTCCAATGCGCCCAAAATTCCCCAGATCATTCTGGTTCCTCCTTTTTCCTGAAAGTATCTTTTTAGTATAGTCCCTTTCTCCCACCCCGTCAATCAAAGCGCAGCCTTCTCTACAATCCAAAACTGAAATTCATGATTGAAAAACTACTGGGATTCTTCTATAATAAGGAGTAATTGACGATACCAAGGGATCCCGCGGTGTTCACCCTATCACACAGAGGAGGCCGTTTTATGCCAGTGGTGCTGCTTCAAGCGCAAGCGGAAAACACTCGGGGAGGATTTTCCTCACTCGCGCTTACAATGCTGTTAATTGCCGTAATGTTTGTTTTGGTGTATTTGATTGCTGTCATGGCGCCGAAAATTTCCAATTTTTTAGTGAAGATTTTCCCTGCGCTTGCAAAAGTCAATGAGCCGAAGCCGCTGGAGCCTCCCAAATATAAAAAGAGCCGATGGGAAACCGAAGGGCTGCCCAAACAGGAAAATGAAGAGGACGCGCAAACACCGGGATCCTCTGATGGGGAGTCCGATGAAAACAAAAAAGAAGAACAATCAAAATAAAAGGGGATTTACAAGAATGGCAA
>CALDJI010000187.1 GCA_937901805.1 uncultured Clostridia bacterium
GGCCGGTACAGAAGTGAAAAGTATTCGCCAAGGAGCCGTTAACCTCAAAGATAGCTGGTGTGCTATTGATAACGGTGAGCTTTTTGTCAGAGGAATGCATATCAGCCCTTATGAGAAGGGGAATATTTTTAATAAAGATCCTGTACGCGAGCGGCGTCTTTTGTTGCATAAACGTGAGATTATGCGCTTGCTGGGGCGCCTCCCCTCCTCTATCATAGTATAGTTATATAAAAAACTAAATTTCGTTACGTCCTTCCAACGCACGGTATAAGGTCACTTCGTCCGCATATTCCAAGTTTCCGCCGACCGGTATTCCATAAGCAAGTCGGGTCACTTTCATACCAAGCGGTTTTACAATCCTGGAAAGATACATAGCGGTCGCTTCCCCTTCTACCGTGGGATTCGTCGCCATAATTACTTCTTTTACAGTATCATCAGAAAGACGCGCCAGCAACTCTTTCACATAAATCTGTTCCGGGCCGATTCCATCCATAGGGGAAATCAGTCCGTGCAGAACATGATATAATCCACGATATTCACGCGTCCGTTCAAACGCAATGACATCCCTTGGATCCTCTACGACGCAAATAGTAGAATGATCGCGCGTCTTATCAGAACAGATCGAACAGATTTCGCTATCCGTCAAATTCTGGCAAATCTTGCAGCGCTTTATCTTTTCATGGGCTTCTACAATCGCGTCAGAAAACTTCTGCGCTTCCTCTTTTGGAAGAGATAAGACAAAAAAAGCCAACCGCTGTGCAGTTTTTCTTCCTATTCCAGGTAGCCTTTCAAACTGTTCTACCAGTCTTGTCAGCGGTAATACACTGTATTCCATGTATCAACCACACTGCCCTTACAGCAGGCCGGGGATGGAAATGCCATTCGTAGCCTTGTCAATTTCCTCCTGCATCGTGGTTTCCACTGTACGAATCACTTCATTCACTGCAGCAATCACCAAATCCTGAAGCATTTCAATATCTTCCGGATCCACGACTTCCGGCTTAATATTCAAAGATTTTATTTCTTTCTTGCCGCTCATAACCACTTCAACTGCTCCGCCGCCGACAGTAGCAGTAAAATCGCGCGCTTCAATTTCCGCCTTTTTAGCTTCCATTTCTTCTTGCATTTTATGTGCTTGTTTAATCATGGTTACCATATTCTGGGGACCGCCGCCCATACCCTTTGGCAATCTAGCTTTCATATCAAAAACCTCCATTATTTTTACATTCTGATTTTTGGGAAAACCAATATTAAAAGCAGTAAAAACTGCTATCAACTGCAATCATACCACTATTTTTCAATCACTTCAATCCCATTTTCTTTTGCCCGCCGAAGCAATTCTTCTACCGAATGATCCTTTGATTGCTGTACATTTCCCTGGGCGGGAGCTTTATACGGGCCAAGCCGATAGGAATGACCCAGTACTTTTGCAATTGCAGTACGCAGGGTCTCCTTTGCAAAAGAATCTTCACGGATAATTTTAGAAAAGAGAGGGGATTTAAAATCAATCAACACAAATTCTCCGGAAACATAGGCCATTGATCCTGTCAGTGCACCGGTCAGCGCAGGATTTGTTCCGGAAAGAATCTGCAAAATATCCGTCCACTGTTCAATTGGCCTTGCCTGATCATAGGCAGGAAGCTTTGCGCGGGGACTTTCTTCGGAATGTAAGGATTCGCTCCCTGAAGATGCCGCAGGTATTTCTTCCTTTCCAAAGTGCTGAGACGTCTGTATATCGGACGGATACTCCTGCTGCATTGTAACTGAGGGCAATTTTTCCGCCGATGTACTGGCCGCAGGTACTGAAATCTGGCCGGATATCAATTGTGTTTCCAATTTTTGAATCCTTGTCAGCAAGGCGTCTGTTGAGGTATCCAGCTGAGGAGATGCGCATTGTAACAGGCACATTTCCAATTCCAAACGCCGGTTCTGCACCCGTCCCATTCTGTCAAGTGTATCCTGAAGCAGACGCAGTACGCGAAGAATTTCCGGCATACTGATTTTGGACGCTGCCTGCTGGTAGCGTTCATACTCCTGAGGAAGGCAGGAGAGCAGCTGCAAAGAAGAGCATCCCGATCGGATAAGCATGAGACAGCGGTAATGACTTATCAGCTGTTCGCATAATCTGCCAGGATCCAGCGACAGGCCACTCAGTTCAGAAACTGTAGAAAAAATATCATTGACATGGTGCGCGGCAATCTGTTCCGAAAATGAAAACAGATACTCATCAGAAATCAGCCCTGCTGATTCACGAACCGCCTGGATAGTGATTGTCTGGGATTTGGACATGCATTGATCCAATAAAGACATTGCATCGCGCACACCCCCATCTGCAAGTGCAGCAATGGTCAGCGCTGCATCCGGTTCAAGCACAATGCCCTCTTTTTCGGCAATCGTCATCAAAAAATCTGCAATCACCTGCGTATCCACACGATGAAAATCAAATCGCTGGCAACGGGAGATAATCGTTGGCAGAACCTTATGTGCCTCCGTTGTGGCAAGGATAAACATGACATGTTCCGGAGGTTCTTCCATAATTTTCAGCAGTGCATTGAATGCACCTTGGCTGAGCATATGTACCTCATCAATGATATAGACACGCATTTTTGCAGAAGTTGGCATAAAATTAGCCTCTTCTTTCAGATCGCGGATATTATCCACACCATTATTCGAAGCTGCATCGATTTCCACAATATCTAAAATGGAACCTTCTTCGATCCCGCGGCAGGTATCGCAAGTCAAGCAGGGATCTCCGTTGACAGGGTGCTCACAGTTCACCGCCTTGGCGAGAATTCTCGCACAGGTGGTTTTTCCCGTACCACGTGAACCGGTAAACAAATAAGAATGTGCAGTATGCCTATTTGCCACTTCATTCCTCAGCGTAACGGTGATATGATCCTGCCCGATAACATCCTCAAACACGCGCGGGCGGTATTTACGATACAGTGCGTAATACATTTCCTCACCTTCCCCGTGTCCAATGCACACATGCCAGAAAGAGAAAAATGGATATAACAAAAAGGCAGTCACTTAATTTGAGCGTTAAGTGCGGCATGTGCTTTACCACACGGACGTACAGATTGACTGCGGCGCACAGAAAAAACCGCTTAATGCTGCTTGGTTCCCCACCTGACATGGTTCACGGCGTTCTGTCGCACAGGATCCGTACATCCGCATGGGAAAGGACATGCTCTTCCTGCCTTTATATCATAACTATATTTTTCACACTCAAACAGAGCTTTTTTATTATACGATATTTTTCCCAAAAAAGCAATACAAAATTCTTGCTGTCCGGCTTTCTCTGATAATATGAAATATGAACCTCACGGTATACTAGGGAGTGACAAGGTAAATGACCCCGTTGTTCTTTTTAATTAAACCAGATCCACAACACAGCATAACCGTGTTGCCACAGGCTTTTGACAGGCCACGCAGATATTCTTTTACACAGCCTTTCCCCAAACACTTTTGCAGTTTTTAAGCAAAGCTGTCCGCTCCTGCCAAATCTTCACAAACGACTTGTATCACAGCATAATAACTTTTTTCAAAACTGCCGCTTATTTTTTCAATTACTGTTTCTCAAATAGAAAAAACGGAACCCCAGCACGGAAATCTCTTTTCTGCATGCAAAAAGAGTACGAATCGAACGATTCGTACTCTTTTTCTACCTTCCAACGCCGATCTTATGCGTTTATTTGCAAGTTGTTCTATAAATCCCTAGCAAAATACAGGAAAATATTTTGAATTTCAACTTATTTTACGCCGTTGACAATCGCCATGGTATCCATTGCAATCATAAGTTCCTCATTGGTCGGGACAATCCAGGTCTGCACTTTAGCACCCGGTGCAGAGATATTGCATTCTTTCCCGTTATTCTGTGCATTGACAACCTCATCAATTTCAACGCCCATATAACTAAGGCTGGAAGCAACCTCTTTTCGCAGATCAATGGAATTCTCTCCGATACCGCCGGTAAAGACAATTGCATCCGCGCCATTCATAGCCGCTGCATACGCGCCGATATACTTGATAACGCCATAACGCTGCATATCGCCGGCAAGTGCTGCGCGCTCATTGCCTTCTGCTGCTGCTTTTCTCAGATCCCGATCGTCAGAGGTGACGCCGGAAACACCGATATAACCGGATTTTTTATTCATTACATCGCTGACTTGAGAAGAAGTAAGGTTCTCTTTTTCCATCAAGAACGGGACAACAGACGGATCGATATCGCCGCAGCGGGTGCCCATGACCAGGCCTGCAAGCGGAGTAAAGCCCATAGAAGTATCCACACATTTGCCATGCTCTACCGCACTGATGGAAGAACCATTGCCCAGATGGCAGGTGATAATCTTGAGATCTTTGAGTTCTTTGCCCATCAATTTTGCAAGGCGGTTGGAGACGTAGCGGTGGCTGGTGCCATGAAAGCCATATCTGCGGATTCCGTACTTTTCATAGAACTCATAGGGAAGCGCATACATATATGCCTTTGGAGGCATGGTCTGATGGAATGCGGTATCAAACACAGCTACCTGGGGAATGTCCGGCCCAAGGACTTTCTGGCAGGCACGGATTGCAACTGCAATCGGCGGATTGTGCAAAGGCGCGAGATCTGCCAAATCTTCTACTGTCTTGATCACATCATCGGTAATCAGCGTGGAAGCAGAGAACTTTTCGCCGCCATGGACAACCCGGTGACCGACTGCGGAAATCTCTTTCATATCGCTGATAACTGCGGATTCTCCGGTTGTGAGCATTTCAAGAACTTTCTCAAATGCCTCTTTGTGGGTCGGGAACTCTGTTTTGCTCTGGAAAGCGGTGCCGTCGCTGAGTTTTTGGGTAATCAAACCGCCCTCAATGCCGATTCTCTCACAGTTGCCTTTGGCAAGCATCTGCTCGGTCGTCATATCGATGAGCTGATACTTCAGGGAAGAACTTCCCGCGTTGATAACTAACACTTTCATACTTCAAATTGCCTCCTCAAGTAGTCTGAAATTACTTGACACAGTATACTTCCTTTCTATATTATTACATCATGATGTAAAATTCAAGCTTTTTGCCAAAAGGAAGGTGTTTCAGAAGACAATGAAGATCACAGGCATCATCTGTGAATACAACCCCTTCCATAACGGACATGCCTGGCAAATTCAGCAGGCAAGGAAAGCCGGCGCCACCCATATCGTGTGCGTGATGAGCGGTAACTTTGTACAGCGTGGCTCCCCTGCTTTGCTGCCAAGGCATATACGGGCACGGGCAGCCCTTCTATGCGGTGCCGATTTGGTGCTCCAGCTCCCTCTTCCCTATGCGATGGCAAGGGCGGAACGTTTTGCCTACGGTGCAGTTTCCATCCTCAGCCAGCTTGGCTGTGTGAACGCTCTCCACTTTGGCAGCGAATGCGGCGATCTCTCCCTGCTACAGAAGGCTGCGTCCGCTGTGACGGATCCCGCGGTCCTGTCCGAAACAAAACGATGGATGGAACAGGGGACCGCCTTTGCCCCGGCACGGAAAATAGCCGTGGAAATGCTCTATGGAAAGCAAATCGCCTCCCTGCTTCAAAATCCGAACGATACTCTGGCGGTGGAATACCTCAAATGGCTTACCCGCTTAAAAAGCACTATTCGGCCGGAAACCGTTCCCCGTTATCAAGTACAGCATGATCTGATGCAGTCTGCAAGGGAAATCTCCTCCGCCACCTTCCTGCGGCAAAGCGCAGAGGAAGAAAAAAAACTTTTACCGCTCTTCCCCTATGTTCCTGCTCCAGCTGCGGAAATTTATCAAACAGCAGAGCAAAACGGGCAGTTTTTTCTACGGGAAGAAGCGTTTGAAGCCGCTGTCCTGTTTTCCCTGCGCGGAAAATCTCTGCAAGAACTGGAACAGGCAGCGGACATGACAGACGGACTGCACAACCGGATTTATAAAAAAGCACGTGAGGCCTGTAATTACAGCCATCTGCTCCGCCTGCTCGCCTGCAAACGCTATCCCAATGCACGGCTGCGCAGAATTCTGCTCAGCGCCTGTCTTGGGCTGACCGAGAAACAGGCGCACCGACCTCCCGCCTATACCAAAATCCTAGGATTCGGACCGCGTGGATTGGAAATTCTGCGTACGCTGCAGCCCCATCCCGGATTTTTTGTCCGTTCAAAAAGCGCGGATCTCAGTCGCATGTCTCCAGAATGCACCGAACTTCTTGCACTGGAAGACAGGGCGCAGGGGTTATATTCTCTTGGACTTGCATCACCTCCCCCTGCCACCGGGGAATTTACAGACAATCCCGTTATTCTCCGGTAAAACGGCAAAAGCCAGAAAAATCCCATTTCGTTACACTCTGTTCATATTCTTTTAGTAGGATAGACAGTGTGACTTTATGTGAAAGGGCGGTGTTCTATGAAAAGTTTCCTGCGCGGCTGGCGGGGAATCCTGCTGTTGCTCTTTTCCATCCTGTTTTTCAGTGCAGCCGTGTTCCTGTGCAGCAGTGACATTGTTATTGGAACCTATGTCCTGGAAAGTGTCTGGAGTCTGGCTTTTTTTCTATTTCTCACGATCTGCTCTAGAAACCACCCCGTGCCCATATTATGGATGCGCGGAACAGATATTAAAAAAGCAGAGACTTCCGCTTATTGTGCAGAGCTGAAAAAGCCCTCTGTGGTGTTTCTGCTTGCCGTAATTATTCCGGATATTATATTACTCTACGTCTATCTCTTGGCAGAACGGCAGTTTGCCGGCCTGTCCATCCTCTGGTTCGCCATATGCCTGCTTGCATGTTTGGCAGTATTAAACCGGAAATTACGCCGTCATGAAATCAAACGGCGTTAAATCCGTTTTTAAAAGTTTTAAGGAAGGATATGTAAAATATGGAAAAAGTCGGACTTATCCTGGAAGGCGGGGGGATGCGCGGCCTGTATACAATTGGCGCCTTGGACTGCCTGTATGACGAAAAAATCCTGTTCCGCGACGTCATTGGGGTATCCGCAGGCGCATGCAATGCGACCTCCTATTTATCCGGACAGCGCGGAAGAAATTTGGAAATCAACACCCGGTTTGTCGATGACAAACGCTATATCAGTTATTCCGGGCTGTTGACCCGTGGGAGTGTGTTTGGAATGGACTTTATTTTTGATGAAATTCCAAAGCGTCTGCTCCCCTATGATTATGAAGCGTTTTTTGCTTCCGGCTGTCATTTAACTGCAGTTGCCACTGACTGCCAGACAGGAAAAGCTGTTTACTTGAACGCCGACAGTGCTTCTCCGGATGAGATGAACCGGATGATCCGAGCCTCCAGCTCCCTTCCAATGCTTGCCCCCGCTGTAGAAATTGACGGACGCAAGCTGGTGGATGGAGGAACTGCGGATTCTATCCCCATCCGGTATTTTGAATCTCAGGGGTTTTCCAAAAATGTCGTCATCCTAACGCAGAACGCCGGCTACCGGAAGTCCCCCAATTCCCTATGGTGGGCATGTCGTCTGCGCTATCCGAAATACCGGTGTCTGGCTGAAGCTATGCGGGATCGTCATCTTTTCTACAATGATACGCTTGCGGCCTTCTGAACCGATCACTGTTTCCCGTACGGAAAAAGATTATGACAAGCTATATGCTCTGTACCAAAACGGATACCGCGACATGAAGCGCGCCGTCCCTGCGTTAAGGGAATTTCTATCCGGGCTTGACGGAGTATTTTATACCCATGTGGAATCCCAAAAACAAATCACACCCACCAGGAGGACAAAATGAAACAGCCTGCAATCAAAGACGTATACCTTTACCGTTATTTTAAAAAGCTGATGTTTATCTCGCTCTGGATATCGGGCGTCGCCTTGGTGGCGGAATATGCTATTCCATTGGCATTCCAGTCTGCCAATGCGGATCTCCTCTCTGCTGCCAGCGGTTCCGTCAGTTCCGGCGCAGCAGCCGGGGGAAATTCGATTTTGAATCATATCAAATACAGTATCAATCCCCTGATTTTGACCGCCTGTGTCGTGGGTTATATTGCCGCATGTTACTTGGTTTATAAAAGCCCGGATATGGCGGCTGGGATCCGCCCAACCGGATTGTACATCCTCTGCCCGGCCTGCCTGGTTTTCTTGGTCATGGGAGATTTGTATGCGTTCCTGGTCACACTCGGCATCTGTCTCACCGCCATCAAACTGCTGTCCAGCCCAAGCCTTCAGTATGATGAGGACGCAGAGTGGAAAAAACGCCGGGAGGAAGAACAGGCTCTTAGAGAACTTGAAAACTTTGAGGATGAGCCTCATCAGGATGAGGATGTTGAACAGGAAGAAGAAAATTAGTTTTGTATTGCTTTTCCAATTAAAATGATCAAATAAAAGCCCTGCGATCGAAGTTTCCAATCGCAGGGCTTTTATTAAACTCTTTGACAGTTACGGCTGAAGGGTAATCTGTTCCTTATCATAGTATGCTGCCATATAGGTATTCCGGTAATGATCCGGGTCTTTTTCTACATCCGCAATAAACAGCGTATAGGGTTTCACTGTATAGGCCGGAAACGAAACCTGATTTTGGGAGTCATCTTCCAAAATAGAAACCCTTTGCAGATACTCCTCATGATATTGGGCTGCTTCCCCGCTTACCAGGGAATACAGAGCGCTGCTTGAGGTGTAGGTGATATCCGGCGTCAAAACACAGCTACACA
>CALDJI010000188.1 GCA_937901805.1 uncultured Clostridia bacterium
AAATCGCTGAGCGGATAGACCAGAAAACACATCAGGATACTGGTGCCCGCGGAAAGCGCCATCCCTGCGCGCAGTCCCATGCGTACCCGCTCGTGGTTGCCTGCTCCAATATTCTGCCCGGTGTAGGTGGTTACCGCATTGGTAAAGCTCTGAATCGGCATAAAGGCAAAGGTATCAATTTTATTCGCGCCGTTAAAGCCCGCCATAAACGCCGATCCATAGCTGTTAACCAAGCTCTGCATAACCAGAGTGCCAACAGAAAACAGCGCCTGTTGAATCCCAGAAGGAATCCCCAGCTTCATTGCCTGTTTAAAAAGAGACTTATCAAAATGGAATCCTAACAGCCGGATATGGATCTGACTGTATCTGCGGTTGATAAACCAGATTCCAAACAACCAGGAAAAAACCTGTGCAATAATGGTTGCCAGCGCAACGCCCATCACACCCCAGTGGAACACAATGACAAACACCAGATCCAGCACCGTGTTGATAATGGCTGCAATCAACAGGAAAATTAGGGAGGTTCGGCTGTCCCCAAGCCCTTGCAAAATACCGGAATTAATATTGAACCCCAGATTTCCGATAATCCCGATAAAGATGACAATCATATAGATTTTTGCCATTTCCAGCGTCCCGTCATCCGGAACCTGGATCAAACGCAGCAACGGTTCACTGAGGAAAATCCCCAGCAGGGACAACGGGATTACGCCAATAATCATCGCGGTATAGATTGTATTGACCGTATCGTTCACCCGTTTGAAATCTTTTGCCCCGTAAAACTGAGAAACCATAACGGTAGCCCCGGTGCCAATGCCCATAAACAGGGAACTCATCAAAAAGATAATCGGGAATCCGGTTCCCACCGCAGCAAGCGCTTTTTCGCCGACAAAGTTTCCGACGACAATACTGTCAACCATGTTATAGAGCTGTTGGAAAATATTTCCTACAAGCAATGGAAGTGAAAACAATAAAATCAGTTTATACGGATTTCCATAGGTCATATCCGTCATACTGATAACTTCCTTTTGTTTTGTGGACATAAATCGTGCTCCTTTCCTCTTTTCTCACCTTGCTTTATTGTATCACCCTGTCCAGCGCAGCTGCAAGGAAACTCTCCTATTTGCCTTAACAAAATTTTAATGTCTTTTTTGCACGTTTTCACAAGAAGATTTCTGGAGCCCAGTCAACATCGTTGTGTTCCGGCCCAAATCCGCTTCGACAAAATATACAAATAGTATTTATTTTTGAACAATATACAATTTTATTCTTCAGTGTCTGCTTTTATCCGATTCCTTTTTTCCAGTGGGAATTGGATATTCCAGCTATCTTCCCTCTTGGGAAGGATATTCCTGTCAAAAACCCCCGTTCTCCGGACATGGAGAACGGGGGTTTTTGACAATTTCCGATACAAAATGTATTATTCTGCACAATCAGTACGAATAGTTTTCATCTTTCCATAAAACGACAGAGCCGGAACTGCGGGTTTTTTCCATATCAATCAGGCGTTGGTTCGTGCTTCCCCGGTATTGCAGGCGCAAATCCTTTTTCTTCTGCTCAAATCGACCATCAATCAACAAATCCGTTAGGGAGAGCAGGCGATTGGTAACCTCATCTTCCCGCGCAAGCAATTCCTCATAGGTATACCCAGTAAACACAGTGATATGATATCCATACCCCTTTAGGGCCTGTGCCAGTGCGGCAAAACCGGCACACTGACAAAAGGGTTCTCCTCCTGAAAAGGTAACTCCCCTTACAAGGGGGTTTTTCCGGATCTGTTCCACAAGTGCGGAAACCGGAGTCATAGTCCCGCCCTCAAACGGATGGGTAGCAGGATTGTGGCAGCCCACGCAGTGATGAGGGCAGCCCTGGCAGAAAACCACGAACCGAATCCCCGGCCCGTCTACAATGGATTCGCGGATAATCCCCGCGACACGGATTTCCTGCTCCATACTACATCTGCTCCATAGCGTCCTGACCGACAGCATGTTTGACACGGTCGTGTTCTTCCGCGCGCTTTGCATTGTTCCAATGATCCATGGTGCCTACCAGATATCCGGTAATCCGGCGGATCCTTTCAAATCCGCAGTCGCCGTCATGCTCTTTGCGCCCGCATTTTGGACAAACATTGTCAATGATTCCAGTATAGCCGCACATGGGATCGCGATCCACCGGATGGTTAATCGAACCATAGCCGATCCCGCTCTCTTTCATATAGCGGACAACCTGTTCAAAGGCATCCAGATTCTTCAGAGGATCCCCATCCAGTTCCACATAGGAGATATGTCCGCCGTTTGTCAGGCTGTGATAGGGCGCCTCCAAACGGATTTTATCAAAAGCAGAGATCGGATAGTACACAGGAACGTGGAAAGAGTTGGTGTAATACTCTCGATCTGTCACTCCTTCAATAACGCCAAATCGTTTTGCATCAATTTTCACAAAACGGCCGGAGAGCCCCTCTGCCGGAGTGGCAATCAAGGAGAAATTGAGACCGTATTTTTTCGTCGCCTCATCCATCCTGCGGCGCATATGCCCGACAATTTCCAGACCCAGGTTCTGAGCTTCCTGGCTTTCCCCATGGTGTTTGCCGATCAGGGCTTTCAAAGCCTCCGCAAGGCCGATAAATCCAAGAGTTAACGTGCCGTGTTTGAGTACTTCCCCGACCTCGTCGTCCGGACCGAGCTTATCGGAATCCAGCCAGATCCCCTGACCCATCAAAAACGGATAATTGCGTACCTTTTTCGCTGCCTGGATTTTAAAGCGATCCAGGAGTTGATCGATCACGAGGTCAATCTTGTCGTCCATCATCTCGAAGAACAAATCGACGTCTCCGTTGGCTTTGATGGCAAGACGCGGCAGATTCAGGGAGGTAAAACTCAAATTTCCGCGGCCGTTGGTAATCTCCCGTGTCGGGTCATAGGCATTCTGCATCACGCGGGTACGGCATCCCATATAGGCAATCTCGGTTTCGGGATGACCCTCTTTGTAATACTGGGCATTAAACGGTGCATCCAAAAACGAGAAGTTCGGGAACAGTCGTTTTGCGGAGACACGGCAGGCAAGTTTGAACAGATCGTAGTTTGGTTCGCCAGGATTGTAGTTGATTCCCTCTTTTACTTTGAAAATATGGATCGGGAAAATCGGGGTTTCCCCGTTCCCAAGTCCCGCTTCCGTTGCAAGCAGGACATTTTTGATGACCATCCTGCCCTCCGGGGAGGTATCCATCCCATAGTTGATGGAGGAAAACGGGATCTGCGCGCCGGCACGGGAGTGCATGGTGTTGAGGTTGTGCACCAGCGCTTCCATTGCCTGATAGGTAGCGCGATCTGTTTCCTTCTGTGCACAGCGGAACGCAAAATCAGAAATTTTCTTCAGTTCCTCTTCGCTGGCAAACTCTTTCAGTTCCTGCATTTCCCTCTCGCGGAAACCATTGTCATCGGCAAGAACCGGGCGCAGACCTTCCTCTTTCCAGAGGCGCTCATGCAGTTCTTTGACCATTTCTTCACTAATCGGCTCATCCAAAAAGGAAAGGCCTTTTACCAGGTTCTGACGGTACAGCTTTGCATAGGTCTTACATACGCCGTGCGCCATACCATAATCAAAGTTTGGTATACTCTGCCCGCCATGCTGATCGTTCTGATTGGATTGAATGGCGATGCAGGCCAGGGCGGAATAGCTCTGGATATCGTTTGGTTCCCGCAAAAAGCCATGTCCAGTAGAAAACCCGCCTTCAAACAGCTTTTCAATATCAATCTGGCAGCAGGTGGTCGTCAAAGTCAGAAAATCCAGATCATGGATATGGATATCCCCTGCAATATGGGCTTTGGAATGTTCCGGCTTGAGTACAAACATTTCATAAAACTGTTTTGCGCCTTCTGAACCGTATTTGAGCATGGTGCCCATGGCGGTGTCGCCGTCAATGTTGGCGTTTTCCCGCTTAATATCATTTTCCGCAGCGTCTTTAAAGGTCAGATCCTCATAGACTTTCATCAGGCGGGTATTCATTTCGCGGACACGGGTGCGTTCCGCCCGGTATAGGATGTATTCTTTTGCTGTTCTGGCATGTCCAGATTCCACCAGAATTTTCTCCACTGCATCCTGGACGGTTTCCACGCTTGGGCGTTCCTCATGCAGATCCTTTTCCAGATAATCAACAACTTTCCCAGCTAAATCTCTTGCTGTTTCATGGTCCTGTCCGCCCAGAACCTGTGCAGCACTGAAAATCGCATTGGTGATTTTCTCAATCTCAAAAGGGGCCTCTCTACCATCCCGCTTGATAATTGTCTGAATCATGTGCAGAATCCTCCTTATACTATATCTCGTATCGTTAATTTGCAAGCAAAGCTGCAAATCAGCATATTTTGTGTTACCTTTTGTTAGTACACTAAAATGGTGTACTTCAAAAAACTCAAAAAAAGAAAAGGGGCAGCAACCACAACATCTTGTGCTTTGACCCCATTTTATCTGAAAGTGACCTCATGGCAGACAAAACTGCTTTTTTGGAAAACTTCAGTTACAAAAGACAGGAAAAATCCCGGTTTTTGCTTTTCTAAACGAGTATGTTTCCATTATAGACAGGAACAAGCCGGCTGTCAACTGTAAAAACGCACAAACAAACTTCTAAAATATGGAAAAAAGGAAAACACCGCTCCATGATTATGCAAGAGAGCGGCACTTTCCAATTTACATAATATACTACATCTTGTGGAGAAGCTCCGTATAGTCCGGCATTGGCCATTCTGCTTTGGGTACAATTCCCTCAGCCATGTCGCAATATCTCCTAAGCGTATGCATTGCTTCTTCTAAAGTGGATTTGCAGTCCAATGCCGTATCAAAACAAACCGGCATAGCGGACAGTTTCGAATGGATCTCACGGAGATTTCGGATGGAATCCGAGATATGATCAATCAGCTCTGTCATCTTTCCCAAAGTCTCTTCTACTGAGGCAAGGAAAAATCCAGCTTGTTTCACTTCATTGAGAGAATGTGCCAGTTCGCCTGCATAGCGGATACAAGATGGAATAATCTGTTTGTCGGACATATCCAGCATAACAGAAGCTTCAATCAAAATGACCTTGACATAATTCTCCACTAGGACTTCGAACCGAGATTTACATTCCTCCTTGGAAAAAACATGATATTTTTCAAAAAGTTCTATATTTTCCTTTTTCAAATAGGCTGCATAGGACTCTAATGCAGAGTCCAGCATTGGGAGACCGCGTTTTCTCGCCTCTTCCACCCATTCCTCAGAATAGTTATTCCCGTTAAAAATCACCCTGCCGTGATCGCGCATCGTATCATGGAAGATATCGCGCAGTTCCGCGTCAAAATTCTCCGCATGCTCCAGCCGGGTCGCAAATTCATCCAGGGCCTCCGCTACAATCGTATTGAGCACAAAATTTGCATCTGCAATCGAACAGGTAGAACCAACCATACGAAATTCAAACTTATTCCCGGTAAAGGCAAATGGAGAAGTACGGTTGCGATCTGAAGAATCCTTAGGAAGCTGCGGCAAGGTCTGCACCCCAGTGGAGAGTACGTCAAACGCATCTCCCGGGCAGTTGCTTCCATCTTCCCGTCCGCTTTGCTCCAAAATGGAGGTAAGCTGTTCGCCTAAGAAAATGGAGATGATTGTCGGAGGTGCTTCATATCCGCCCAGTCGGTGGTCATTTCCTGTGGAAGCAGCCGACATTCTCAGCAGATCCGGGTGTCTGTCCACCGCAGTAATCACAGCGCACAAAAACAACAAAAACTGAACGTTCTCATAGGGGGTTTTTCCAGGATCCAAAAGATTCAGGCCATCGTCCGTGGACAAAGACCAGTTATTATGCTTTCCGCTTCCGTTAATGCCCTCAAACGGTTTTTCGTGGAGCAGACAGGCCAGAGAATTCTTTTTAGCAATAATACGCATGGTGGACATAATCAGCTGATTGTGATCACACGCTACGTTAGCGCTGGAAAATAGCGGCGCCAGCTCAAACTGTGCCGGAGCTGCCTCATTATGTTCCGTTTTTGCCGTAACGCCGAGAGCCCACAGTTCCTCATCCAACTGCCGCATATAGT
>CALDJI010000189.1 GCA_937901805.1 uncultured Clostridia bacterium
CGTCACAGACAGGGGCGGATGTGATCCCGGCAGCCATCTATTTTCAGGGAAAACTGCACTTTCGCAGTAAAGTGATCGTGTCATTCGGGGATGTGATTCCGAATGAGCAGCTCCATATAACAGGGAAAAGCCCGCGTGAAATTAAGGAAGCCAGCAATTTGATCATGGGGAAAATCATTGCTCTGCTGGAAGAGTGCGAGCGGGAGGAACAACATGATTGAAGTGGCAAAAAATGCGGGGTTCTGTTTTGGGGTAGCCCGTGCAGTGGATATGGTGTACAGGGAATTGGACGCAGGGCAAAAAGTATGCACATTGGGAGAAATTATCCATAATCCGCAGATGGTGGAGGAACTCACTTCAAGAGGGGTGCTGGTGGTAAATTCCCCTTTGGAAGTCCCTTCAGGGTACTCGATGGTAATCCGATCCCATGGTGTGGCCTCGGATATCTATGCAAAACTTGTGGAACATGGCATTTCCTATGTAGATGCAACCTGTCCGTTTGTGGCGAAAATTCACTCCATTGTGGCAAATACGGACAGAGAAAAGGATATCGTACTGATAGCAGGGGATGCAGAGCATCCGGAAATTCGTGGAATCATGGGACACTGTACCGCGCCGTATTACAGCTTTTTAACCAATTTTGAATTGGAAAATTTGACTCAATCCCATCCTGAATTTTCCAGCAAGCGGGTTGTAATGGTCGCTCAGACAACTTTTAACACATTAATGTGGTCTGAATGCGTAAAAACTGCGAAAAAGGTATATACAAATCTCTCGCTTTTTGATACAATATGTAATGCGACGGTTAATAGGCAAAAGGAATCACAAGAGATTTCCAAACGTGTGGATTTCATGATTGTGATTGGCGGCAGGCATAGCTCCAATACCGCGAAGCTCAAAGAAGTGTGTGAAGAAAATTGCACGACTGTTTTGGTGGAAACGGCCGCAGAGCTTAAGCTGGACATGTTCCGTGGTGTCCGCAGAATCGGTATCACTGCCGGGGCCTCCACGCCGGCTCGTATTATTAAGGAGGTACAACAAACAATGAGTGAATTTCTGAACAATGTCGAAAATGAAGACATCAACTTTGAGGAGGCGCTGGAACAAACCCTCAAAAGCACATATACGGGAGAGAAAGTGACAGGTATTGTCAGCAGCGTTTCACCAAACGAGGTATCGGTTGATATCGGCACCAAGCACGCAGGGTATATCCCGGCAAGCGAACTGTCTGATGATCCGAATGCAAAACCGGAAGATGAGATCTCCCTGATCGTTTTAAGAGTAAACGACCAGGAAGGGACTGTCATGCTCTCCAAAAAGCGTGTGGATGCTATGGAAGGCTTTGAAAAAATCTGCGAGGCAGAAGAAAACAATACTACTATGCAAGGTACGGTCATTGATGTTGTCAAGGGCGGCGTCATTGCAGTAACTGGCGGTGCAAGGGTCTTTATCCCTGCTTCTCAGGCAACCGCTTCCAGAAATGAACCGCTGGAAGGCCTGCTGAAAAAGGATGTTGAATTTAAAATCCTGGAAGTCAACCGCGGCCGTAAACGTGCAGTTGGTTCCATCCGAGCTGTTCTCAAAGAAAAGAGAAAAGCGCAGGAAGATGCTTTCTGGGCAGATATCGAAATTGGCAAGAAATACACCGGCACTGTCAAGTCCCTCACTTCCTATGGTGCGTTTGTTGACCTCGGAGGTGTGGACGGCATGATTCACGTCTCCGAACTCTCCTGGAGCAGAATCAAACATCCTTCTGAGGTTGTCAATGTCGGTGATGTTGTCGATGTCTATGTCAAAGATCTTGATACCGAAAACAGAAAAATTTCCCTCGGCTTTAAAAAGGCAGAGGATAATCCCTGGGAAATCCTGAAGAGAGAGTATCCGGAAGGCACTGTCTGCGACGCCAAGATCGTCTCCATGACTACTTTTGGTGCGTTCGCTCAGATTATCCCTGGTGTTGACGGTTTGATTCATATCTCCCAGATCGCAAAAGAGCGGATCGAAAAACCGCAGGATGTCCTTTCCATCGGACAGGTCGTAAAGGTAAAGATCACTGCTATCGACTTTGAGAAGAAGAGAGTCAGCCTTTCTATGAAAGCGTTGCTTGAGGACGCTGACCTTGCAAAAGCAAACGAAGCGGATGAGGTTGTCGCTTCTACAGAAGAATAATCTTACTGGTATTGAGGGGGACAGGCAAAGCCTGTCCCCTTTTTGCTGTCTTTGGTGGACTTTCCCGGAGAATCATGATACAATTCAGACAAGAATCCATGCAGAAAAGGAGACAGAAATATGAGTTATTTTGGATATGCGGTTGTAGGTATTGCAGCGGTCATCATTATTGCCTGTATTATTGGTGCAATTCAAGGCGCAAGAGAAAAGGATCGGGAAAAAGTGATTGCCTGTGTCATGTTTTCCATTGCCATTGCCCTTGGTGTTGTGATGATCAAAACCATTTTCCCGCATCTCTGGTAAGAGGGGGATTGCAATATTTTTTACCTGTTGGGAGGAATCCTTGTTTTGACCTGGAGATTTATCCTGTTTTTAAGGCCGGCCTTATGGTGGAAACTGACAGAACAATGGAAATCCTACCGAGCAGAGGAACCGTCTGTTTTTACCTGTTGCCCATAAAATCAGAGAAATGCTTGTAACTCTTGGCTTAATGGCGCTGATCGTTCTTTCCCTGATGGTATTTTTGGAATTTTCACACAGGGAAAACTTTCGCGGCATGCGCGGGAGTTTTTTTGAGATGGGAGGGCCTTTATGAAAATACTCTGTTTTGGTTCGCTGAATGTGGATCATGTTTATCAGGTTGATCACCATGTGCGGGCAGGGGAAACCCTTGCTTGTCTTGGGTTGTCCCAATATCCGGGAGGAAAAGGGCTCAATCAGTCCATTGCGTTGGCCAGGGCGGGAGCGGCTGTCTGGCATGCTGGACAGATTGGTTCAGATGGGAAGAGTTTGCTTTCCCTGCTCAAGGAAAATGGCGTAGACTGTGGATTTGTCCAGATTGCAGGGGGGCATACCGGACATACTGTGATCCAGGTGGATGCCCATGGGCAAAACTGTATTCTGCTCTATGGCGGCGCGAATCGGTGTATTGACGAACTGTGGATGAATGAGGTTTTATCTCACTTTGAAAAAGGGGATATCCTTTTGCTGCAAAATGAAATCAATGGTCTGCCTTTCCTGATAGAAAAGGCCGCTGAAAAGGGGATGCAGATTGCATTGAACCCCTCCCCCATAGACAAGGAGATTGTTTCCCTGCCGCTGGAGAGGGTTCGTTGGTTTCTGCTCAATGAATTGGAAGGGGAAGCGCTGACTGGGGAACAGCAGCCGGAACGCATCTGTCAACGGATGCTTGAAAATTATCCGGATGCGGAGGTGGTTTTAACTCTCGGCGCACAGGGGGTTCGTTATCAATCTCGGGAGCAGGCGGTTTGTCAATCGGGTTTTCAGGTTCCGGTGGTCGACACTACAGCGGCAGGGGATACGTTTACCGGGTATTTTCTTGCGGAAATATCGACGGGAAAATCGGTTACAGAAGCTTTGGAATATGCCTGCAAGGCTTCCGCTCTGGCGGTGACCAAAGAGGGAGCAGCTCCGTCGATCCCGCTTGCAGAGGAAGTGGAGCAGGCAGTTTTGCCTGTCAGGTAAATGAAAAAATAGACGGATTTTTAAATGGGGTGGTGTCGGGTTTATGGGAAACGATCAGTTGGGGCTGAGAAAA
>CALDJI010000190.1 GCA_937901805.1 uncultured Clostridia bacterium
GGCTTTTCTGGTAAAAGTCACTGCTGTAATCCGGGAGGGAGAGATTTCTTTCTGTCGGATGAGATAGCAGATCCGGGATACCAAAGTCCTGGTTTTCCCGGTTCCGGGCCCTGCAATGACAGCAGTGAAACGGCTATTTGTACAGACAGCTTCCCTTTGTTCCGGGTTCAGGGAGGCGAGAGGATCTTCCGTTTGCTGTGCCGGCGCGGCGTCGGATTCCTGCGGGATGGACGCCGGTTTATTTTGGAGGGGGTCTGCTGTGAACAGCGGTTCCTTTTTCGGCTTTTGGATTTTTGGAGAGGTAATCCCGAACAGGCTTGTCTGTCCGCTGAGTTTTTCAATTTCCGAAGGGGAGAGCAATTCAATGACGCCGTATTTTCCATCGTATCCGGGAATTCGCGTGACTTCCCCGGCACGAAGACGGCGGATCCCCTCCTGGATACAGGGGCCGGCAACGGCGCCGATCTCTTCGAGCGGGATTTGGCGGAGAATCGGAAACTCCGCCCCAAGTCGGTTCAGCATATCCTCATATTGTGCGGCTACCTTTTTGCTTGCAGTGGTATAACCGGTTGAAGAGGCGATTACCTCCGGGAGCGGAACCAGGCTTTCGAATGGCTTTGCGCCGGGCAGAACGAATCCCTGCGGCCGGGCGGCAAGTTCCTCCACGCGGTGTTCTACGCCGATGGTGATTTTTTTGCCGCATTTTGGACAGCGTCCGCCATAGAGGATGGTTTCGGAAGGGTGCAGGCAGAGATCACAGCTGCGGTGCCCGTCCAGATGGTATTTTCCCTCTTCCGGGAAAAATTCAATGGTACCGGCAAAGCCGGACGGGTTGGTTCCTTCGATTGCCGCTTTGAGCGCCGGATAGGAGAGTTCTGTGTTTAGCAGATTTGCCTCCCTGCCCAGTTTGGAAGGGGAATGGGCGTCAGAATTGGAAATCAGCGTGTAGGAATCCAGCATAGGCACTCTCCAATTCATGGGGGGATCGGAGGAAAGTCCGGTTTCGACAGCATGGATATAGGAGGACAGATCGCCAAAACACTCCTGCACGGTATCAAACCCGGAAAAGGCGCCGAACATGGAAAAGTGCGGAGTCCAGATATGAGCGGGGATAAACATGGCGTTTGGACAGGATTCCAGGGTGATTTCCAGCAAATCGCGGCTGTCAATGCCCAAAATAGGCCGGCCATCCGAATGGATATTGCCGATGGCCTCCAGTTTTTGCGCAAGGATCTCCGCATCTTCCAGAGAGGGCAGGAGAATGACATTGTGCACTTTGCGCACCTTACCGTCTTTTTTATAGATCGAGCTGATTTCTCCGGTGACGACAAACCGGGGAGGATTTGCACGGAGAGTTGTAGAATCACTGAGAACGCATTCTTCTTTTAGAATATAGAAGCCTTCTTCCGCAGGAGCAAGGCATTCCTTGAGTTCCTCACGCCAGGCAGGATGGGTAAAATCCCCGGTTCCCACCAGATCAATCCCCTTCCGGCGCGCCCAGTAATCCAGGTGCCTGATATCGCAGTCGCGGCTGGTCGCACGGGAATATTTGGAATGGATATACAGATCGGCTATATACATAAACGGACTCCTTTCCAGAGTATTCGATATTCCAGGATTCATTATAATGCTTTCCAAATAGCAAGACAAGCAGAGAGAGGGTTTTGAGAAGCTTTTTGACAGAAGAATTGAAAGGCGATTGGTGAATATTACAAAAATAACTGTCAATCTGATTGAAAAGTTGCAAAAATACAGTGGAACTGATACAATGCTTGCAGAGGATTTCATGTCAATGTTCTCCATCATCTTTTCCGCCCGGTTTTATGAAAAGGACCGGGCGGTTTTCTTATACTCAGGAAAAGGAATCCCCCTGCGGAAGAAAGATCCGCAGGGGGGATTCCCGGCAAGAAAATGAAAAGTTTGTATGTCAAATAAAAGGAGAAATCAAAACTTTACGCATTGGCAAGTGCGGCGCCAAGGCTTTTACATGCTTCGGACGCCTCGTTGTCCGGCGCTTCGTTTGCAATAACGCAGTCACAGACCAAAATAGCGCCGCTGTCTTTGCAGGAGGCTTCCCAGGTACGCATCCATTCGCCGTCTCCCCATCCATAGGAGCCGAAAAGGGCGATTTTCTTTCCCTGGATGTCCAGGGAAGAAAACATAGGTTCAAATTCGGATTCTTCTAGTTGTTCAGCCCCCATGGATGGACAGCCAAAGCCAATGGCATCAAACGCGGCCATTTTGTCCTGGGAAAATTCAGAAGCTGTCAAAAGTTCGACCGAGGCCCCGGCGTTTTTTGCGCCTTCTTCCACCAGATGGGCCATTGCCTCTGTATTCCCCGTTCCGCTCCAATAGACTACTGCAACTTTACTCATAAAAAACTTCCTTTCCCGAATGGTTATGCGGCTACAGCCAGCCGCGAAATAGGCGTGCCCTGAAGGAAACACCTGTAATATACCTGCGTACACTTTGCAAAACGTGCAAACTGCTGTTTTGCCTGCTGTTCATCACAGTAGACTTTCCAGCATCCGCAGCATTTGCAGTTTTTTCCTCCATGCTGAATAAAGCCCTGCACATCTGCAAACGGATACCCCAGAAACAATCCGATTTCATGGGGAAACCCTGTCTCCAAATCCAGTCTCTGCGCCAATTTTGCGACTGCCTGCTCCGGGTTTGCCGTGTTATAACCATAGTGTTCCATAAAACGGGAAACTTCGTTTTGCTGCCAATCACGCAACAATAATTTTTGCCGATAAAGATAGATCAGCGCGCGCCCGTCCTGAATTTGCAGTAGGGTGAGATTTACGCCTTTTTTCTCCAGAATTTTTCGGCATCTTTCCATTTCTTTCCGGAGAGAGAACAGAGTGGAAAATCGATAACCGAAAAGATTTCCGGATTT
>CALDJI010000191.1 GCA_937901805.1 uncultured Clostridia bacterium
TATTTATTGACCTGTGCAACGTCGATATGGGATGGGCAGGGCAGGCAGTGGTTGCAGTACATACATTTTCCGCGCAGGGAAAAAGAGGGTTTTGCCGTTAAAACAGCGGAGTAATCCTTTTCTTCCTCTGTCAGGGCCTCATAGCGGATGGCTTCTTTGATTTCCTGTGCATTATGGACTCCGACCAGAACAGTGGAGACGGCCGGGCGCGTCAGGCTGTAGTGGATGCACTGCGCCGGAGTGAGGGCAATCCCAAAAGGCGAAGATTTAGCGTTGAGGAGCGCGCCCGCTCCCATACTCTTCATAACGGTCAGGCCGATCCCCTTGGATTCGCAGGCACGGTAGAATTCATCCCGGACAGGATTGATCCCGTTCAGGGTGTTTTTCTGATAGGTTTCCAAATCAAAAAGCTGGCGGGTATTTTCCAGATTTTCCGGCAGCAGATCATAGGCCGGGTTTATGCTGAACATGATGACGTCGATGATACCGGAATTGACTGCACGCAGTCCGCAGACCGGGTCATGGGTACTGATGCCAAGCGCCTTGATAATACCCTGCTTTTTTAAAGAAAGGGCATAGTTGACAAGCGGTTCGTTGTCAAAAATCTTATCGCTGTCCGCTTTGCCGTCTACACAGTGGAACATGCCGATATCCACATAATCCGTACGCAGGCGGGTGAGGAAATCTTCAAAGAAAAATTTGCATTCTTCCAGTTCCCTGCTGCGGCCGTATTGCCCGTCTTTCCAGCGGGAACCGATATGCCCCTGGAGAATGACCTGTTCCCGGCGGCCTTTCAGCGCCTTGCCGATATCGGTGCGGACCTGCGGCTGAGACATGAAGACATCCATAATGTTGATACCGCCTTCCAGTGCGGCATCGATAACGGATTCAATGACTTCATAGCTTTGGTTTTCCAGATGTTCGCATCCAAGGCCAATCTCACTGACTTTCATGCCGGTATTGCCAAGCTGACGATAATTCATAAGGAGCCCTCTCTTTCTGACGGTGATTTCTTACCATTTTTATTATACGACCACTGGTTTGAAAACACAACGGGATACCCTTACAAAAGCCGGCAAGGGATTTTGGGAGAAACCACGTAAAACAACAACCCTGCTGCGGATGAGACTGCTATTCATGTTTTAAAAAACGGATTGCCTCTTCCACGGCCAGCCGGACATAATCCGTATAGGAAAGATTCCCGGCCCCAACAACCGTATTATTACACCGGTTTATGGGAATTAAAATTTTATGAGCCGGGCTTTGACCTACGGCTTTGGCCATTTCCGGAGTAATTTCCCCTAAGAGGGAATCTGCGATGACAATGCCGAGCGGCCCAATGATCAGACTCGCATTTCTGCATGCAACCAGAACAGGGTTTTCCCCTGTGGCGCCGGAATCCGCCCCTGCTTTGAGCATAGCGGCAGTCGCAATGCTGTTTGTGCCAATGGCGGTGATCTCCGCATTGGGCAGATTGGCTTTCAGTTGTTCTACAAGCATCCGGCCTAAACGGCCGCCTTGTCCGTCCACAATAACAATTTTCAAAAATTTCACCCTTTCTTTGCAGGTAAAAACAGGATATCACAGCAGCGTTTTATTTCTTCCAGAATATCTGTTTTTTGTTCTGTTTCTGTCATACACCAGGACATAACAGATCCATAAATGATTTTGTTTTTTGTTTTCAGCAGAACTTCCGGGGCAGAAGGGTTTTTTATCTGTCTGGACTGTTGTGCTTTTTTGATTAACCGGAGCTGTAAGGCGATCATTTCATCACCTAGGTGTTCCATTTCTATACGGGCCTTTTCTCCGGATAAGCTGACGGCAAATAGCTGACGGATTAGTCTGCTTCCGGCAGATTCCAAAAATGCAATATAAGCGCGGTCAATTTGCCAGAGTTGTTCGTAATGGTTATCCATTGACATGATATAAGCCATTTG
>CALDJI010000192.1 GCA_937901805.1 uncultured Clostridia bacterium
CCGTGGCCTTGATATCCACACAAATTGCGTCTTCCGCAATCCCGGCGTTGCCCGGACAGCAGAACAACTGCGGCTGATGGCGGGATTCTTTCAGTTTTCTAATCACGGCATGTTCCCTGCCGCCGGAACCAACAACTAGAATTTTCATCCTTGCATCCTCCGTCAATTAGTGGTGGAACAGGCGGATACCGGTAAACGCCATGGCAATCCCATACTTGTTACAGGTATCGATAACGTTGTCGTCGCGGATCGATCCGCCCGGCTGTGCGATATATTTTACGCCGCTGCGGTGTGCGCGCTCAATATTGTCCCCAAACGGGAAGAACGCATCGGAACCCAAGGTAACGCCGTCGAGCTTTTTCAGCCACTCCGCTTTTTCCTCGCGGGTGAGGGGCTCCGGTTTCACTTTAAAGGTCTGCTCCCACGCGCCGTCTGCCAGAACATCCATATAATCGTCGGAAATATACACATCAATAGCGTTGTCTCGGTCTGCCCGGCGGATTTTATCAACAAACTGGAGGCCGAGAACCTTCGGATGCTGGCGCAAAAACCAGATATCTGCCTTATTCCCGGCAAGGCGGGTGCAGTGAATCCTGGACTGCTGTCCCGCTCCAATCCCGATAGCCTGTCCGTCCTTAACATAGCAGACGGAGTTGGACTGGGTGTATTTAAGGGTAATCATGGAGAGGATCATATCCCGTTTTGCATTTTCCGGAAGATCCTTGTTTTCAGTGACAATATTGGCAAACAGTTCGTCGCTGATATGCAGTTCATTCCTGCCCTGCTCAAAGGTGATGCCGAAAATATCCCGCTGCTCGATGGCGGCCGGGACATACTCCGGATCTATCTGGATGACATTATAGCTTCCCTTGCGCTTCTTTTTGAGGATTTCGAGCGCCGCATCCGAATAGGAGGGGGCAATCACGCCGTCAGAGACTTCGCGGTTGATCAGGCGGGCGGTTACCTCGTCGCACTCATCCGAGAGGGCGATGAAATCCCCATAGGAGGACATGCGATCTGCGCCGCGGGCGCGCGCGTAAGCACAGGCTATCGGGGAGAGTTCCAAATCCCCGACAAAGTAAATCTGACGCATCGTCTCATCCAGCGGAATGCCGACCGCGGCGCCCGCCGGGCTGACATGCTTAAAAGAAGCTGCTGCCGGAAGGCCGGTCGCCGCTTTCAGTTCCCGGACCAGCTGCCAGGAATTGAGCGCATCCATAAAGTTGATATAACCCGGACGGCCGTTTAACACAGTAATGGGGAGTTCTCCCTCCTTCATGAAGATCCTGGACGGCTTCTGATTCGGGTTACAGCCATACTTGAGTTCAAGTTCCTTTGCCATGAAAAATTCCTCCTTAGACGTTCTTGTTGACAATACGGGTTTCACAGCTTCCATCACGCAGGGAAATATAGCGGACAAACAGGGAGACCTTGTTGTCCTTATTCAGATTTTCCCACAGCTCCTTGGTAAAGGTATCAATATCCCCAGCAATGGCAACCGTTGTCGGCTCCCCTTCAAAAGAAGGGATGGGGTTTCCGTCGCACTGGTATGTATGGATGAAGTGGCCCTCTTTTGCACGCGGGCCGGTATAGTCGAAGAAATAGCGGCGGGTAGAGGTTTCATCTCCATCGGCGCTTTTCAAAATTGAGAGCTGATAGGAGAAATTCCCATTTTCCAATGTGACAAGCCCGGAAATACGCGGGGTGAAGTTCGGGCCGTCCGGTTCAAAAGTACGGGTGCGCAGGGCGTCCTCAAAGCTCTTCCCCTCTTTGAGAAACTCATAGATTGTATCCGTCTGATCGCCGTTTGTCACGATTGTCCGATTGCCCAGAACACGCACCGGAGCATAGATGATTAAGGACGGATCCAAAAGCTTGCTTGGATCAAAAGCCTGGGTACGAATGCCCTCCCCTTCGGTTACAAACACACGGTTGCGGCTGTTTTCACTGCGGCCCATGATAAAATAGGCAATGACCGCGTGGTTTCCATCCTCGCTCTTTCCAATAATAATCCCTCGGCCGGGATAGGTGTTCCCCTGTACTTCTTTTTTCAGACATTTCGCTTTCATATGGATTCCTCCCCGTTATCGGCTGATTTTTGTCTTATTTCCCTGTACGGTAATCTTCCCCTGGCAGAAAAGAGAAACCGCCTGAGGGAGAATTTCCCATTCCGCCTGCTCCATTACGCGGCGCTGCAGGGTTTCCGGAGTGTCGTCTTCCCGCACTTCCACTGCCTTTTGCAGAATAATGGGCCCGCCGTCGCATACCTCATTGACAAAATGGACAGTGGCTCCTGTCAGCTTCACACCGGCTTCTAGGACTGCCTCGTGGACATGCAGTCCGTAAAATCCCTTTCCGCAAAAGCTTGGAATCAGTGCCGGGTGGACGTTCATCATCTTGTTCGGAAACGCCTTTGCCACCACTTCATCCAGAATGACCATAAACCCTGCATAGACAACGAGATCCGCCTGCGCCTCCCGCAGGGCATCCACAATCGCCTGGCTGTATGCCCTGCGATCCGGATAATCTTTCCGGCGCACGACCTTTGTGGTAATCCCGTTGTTTTTGGCGCGTTCAAGTGCATACGCATCCGGGCTGGAAGAAATCACACAGGTAATTTTCCCGTTTTTGATTTTCCCGGAATGCTCCGCGTCAATCAGCGCCTGCAGATTTGTCCCACCGCCTGAAACCAATACTGCGATGTTCAGCATATCTCCACACCGTTTCCTTCCGCAACTTCGCCGATGATGTTGGCGTCTTCCCCATTGGCGCGCAGGATTTCCACAGCCTTATCCGCATCCTCTTTCGCGACAAAGACGCACATGCCAGTGCCCATATTGAAGGTATTGAACATATCACGTTCGGAAATATTC
>CALDJI010000193.1 GCA_937901805.1 uncultured Clostridia bacterium
CCATTACCAGAGCGTGATGATAAAATCGGGTTTCCGTATACAATTCCGCTATCCGCCCTATCAGGGGAAAGAGCGTGCGCTCCGCTTTATTATGAAGCATTTCCAGTAAGAATTGGAGCTGTTTTGCACATTTTTTCCCATTTTCCCATATTTATAGAGAAAAGGGAAATGGAGGAAAGGAAATCATGGCGTCAAAACGGATTCGGAGTTCCCGCGAAAAGCAGCGCCTGCTTCTGCGGTTGTTTTGGATTTTGTTTTTTCTGGCGGCGGTTTTTCTGATGCTGGATTGGAAGATGCGGCCCATCATTCAGAAATCCGCTCTGTATCAGGCGAAAAATGCGGCTGCCCGGGCCATCAACAATGCAGTCAATGAAAAATTGGAGGAACTGGGCGTTACCTACAATTCTTTTGTCACCCTGGAAAAAAATGCACAGGGGGACATTGCCGCCATCCAGACGGATACGGTAACGGCAAACAAAATCAACGCCGCCTTGCTGGACGCCGTGATGCAGCGCCTGTCCGAACCGGATGCACAGGAAATCCGTCTCCCCGCGGGGACCCTGTTCGGAGGGGCCTTCCTGTCCGGATACGGCCCGGAAATATCTTTCCGGGTAATTCCGGAAGGATATGTGGAATCCGAGCTGAAAAGCAGCTTTCAGACAGCAGGCATTAACCAGACACTGCGCCAAATTGTCTTTGAGATCAAAGTCACGGTCACTGCTCTGATTCCCGGCTACTCCCAGACAACCGATGTGACAAACAGTTTTCAGGTGGCGCAGACAGTCATTGTGGGAGATGTGCCGGAGTCCTTCACCGAGGTAACAGATGGACAGTCTTCCACGCTTTCCAAACTCAATGACTATAATGCACAGACACAAAAGCAGAAAATGGAGTAAAATTTGTAAATTTGTGGATGGAATCCTGGAATTTGCTTGCCTGTTTTGCATGGGCATATTATAATGGAAAAGAAAAACGCGGCACTTTGAAAGTGCCTTGAAAAAAGAGGTGTTTGCAATGAACAGGGAATATGTTATTATTACCGATCCGTGCTGTGATTTGCCGGAGGAATATCTTGCGGCAAACGGCTTGGTTCTTCTTCCCATGCCATACACGATTGAATCCAAGACCTATACCGGAGAAGGGGGAGATCGTCTTTCTCCAAAGGACTTTTATGCAAAAATGCGCGCAGGCAACATGCCGATTACTGCTCAGGTCACTCCGGAGCGTGCTACTTCGGTTTTTGAAGAGTATCTTAAACAGGGGATTGACGTCTTATGTATTGCCTTTTCCTCGGCGCTCAGCGGGACATATAACAGCGAGCGGTTCGCAGCGCAGGAACTGGCGGAAAAGTATCCGGATTCCAAAATCTATGTGGTGGATTCCCTGTGCGCTTCACTCGGCCAGGGTCTGCTGATAGATTATGCGGTACGTATGAAGCTGGAAGGGAAAGACATCGACGCTGTCCATACCTGGCTGGAGGAAAACAAGGGATTTGTCTGCCATAACTTCACAGTGGACGATCTTTTCCATCTGCACCGGGGCGGCCGCGTCTCCAAAGCAGCGGCAATTTTCGGTTCTATGCTCAACGTCAAGCCTGTCCTCCATGTAGACGACGAAGGGCGCCTAATCCCCATCGCCAAGGTGCGCGGCAGAAAGCAGTCTTTAAACGCCCTGGTGGATAATATGGAAAAACAGCTTGGCAGCTTCCAGGGGAAGAATCCCCGCGTCTTTATCAGCCACGGCGACTGCGAGGAGGATGCCCAGTATGTTGCCGACCGGGTAAAAGAGCGCTGCGGGGTGCAGGCGTTTCTCATCAATTATATTGGGCCTGTCATTGGGGCTCATGCCGGCCCGGGAACGGTTGCTCTCTTTTTCCTGGGGGATGAACGATAAACAGAAAGCGGCGGATATTCCCGCCGCTTTTTTGTAATTGAGGGATTTAAAATGTTACGGGATAAGACAGTAAAACGCTATATTTATCTCCGGGAACAGGGCCGCTGTTTTTATTGTGGAAAGCGGCTGACCTTAAAAAATTCCACTCTGGATCACTATCTTCCTCGGGCAGAAGAGGGTCCGGGGCAGTTCTACAATCTGGTGCTCTGCTGCAAACAGTGCAATTTTTTCAAACAGGCGCAGCGCCCGGCGGATCCTGAGGAACAGATGATCCGTCTGTTTCTGCGCGGCGTGGAGGACGGCTTTGTGGAATTTGAACGTTCTGTCGGGCGGCAGCGGGGAAAACAACTTTGTTCCGGGATTGAACAAATCGTCTCTTATGGAAAAGAACGAATCGTGTTTCAAAGTGGGGATTACCGTATTACTGCAGAGGAAAACCGGGTTGTTTCCATAAAAAAAACAAGGTAATAGGCAAGCTTTACAGGAATACAGCGAATAGCTTTCACCAGGCTGTAAGAAAGGGCGCCGGAGAAACCTCTCCGGCGCCCTTTCTTATTTCTGGTAAATAATTTTCCGGATGCTGTCGGGGGAAAGGCAGAACTTGTCCGCCAAAGTATCAATGGAATTTCCAAAAACAAACAGTCTTTGGATCTCCCGGTTGCGCTGGAGCAGATATTCCCGCGTCCCCGTTCCCTCTCCCCATTTTTGGTGGAGGTGTTCCGGCTTTGGGATGTATAATAGCTGCCCGGCGGCATATTTTTGTAATTCTTCCAACAGCTCCTTGGGTAACACGTTGGTTGCATTTTGATATTTCACTTAGCGCCAGCTCCTTATTGCTCAAAATGGGAATAAGGCGCAAAGCCTGTGTGAAAACAAAATACCGCTTACGCTTAAAAGAGTGCGCTCTGTGCCCCATACAAAGAAAGCGGCGGTTTTCTTTCAGGCTTTGCATGGAGCATTCTATTTTTGGTTTTGCTGAGAAAAATGATCATAGGCTCACCTTCTTTCCTCACAATCCTGTAACCCGGGCAGGGGATTATCCCAGCGGCTGTGTAGGAGGCTTTCCTTCCTAGGATTTTCCTTGCCCATCCGGTTTGCCGTTTGGCGTCTTTCCTGTGGGTAGCAGGGACAGGGCTTCGTTTTTGGAGTAACCCTTTGCAATTTCAATAAAATGGTTCAGCGGGACGGAAAGGAACTTGTTTTTGTGATAGGTAAGGCAGAAGCTGCGTTTCCACCGGCAGTCCTCGACCGGTACTATGTGGATATGCCCCTCTTTCAATTCCTGTTCGATAGCGCGGATAGAAATTACAGATAGCCCGCGGTTTGCCATAACCGCCTGCTTGATGGTATCCGCATTGGTACAGGTCCATTTTTCTTTTACAGAATACCCTTTCGCGGCCATGGAATTTAAAAACAGGGAACGGGTGCCGCTCCCTTCTTCCCGGAGGATGAATGGTTCCCGGCTCAGTTCTTCCAATGACACGCACTTCCGTTTGGCAAAAGGGTGCCTGTCGCTGCACACCAGAACCAGGTAATCCTCAATCACCGGAGTGCAGAGGAGATCCTGATTTTTGACAGTCCCTTCTACCAGGGCAATATCCAGATCGTTTGCCAGCAGGAGTTCTTCAATCGTCTTTGTGTTGTTGATACAGACGCTGATGTCTGTCTGGGGGCAGCGTTCTTCCAGCATTTTTAGAATGTCCCCGATGACGCAGGAGCCGACGGTGACCGTGGCGCCAATGCGTACCGGTGGATTTAAATCAGAGTGGGACATGGCGTTTTCCAGATCATCCAGTGCGGCAATCACCTGTTTTGCGTATTGCAGCAGGATTTTTCCTTCACTGGTAATGTGGAGGGATTTCGGGAACCGTTCAAACAGCCGCACTTTGTAATGGCTTTCCAACTCGGAAATGGTCTGACTTACCGTAGGCTGGGAAATATAGAGGTTTGCTGCGGCTTTGCTCATTTTTCCACAGCGTGCAACTTCGATAAATATTTTTAAATGCCGGATCGTCATGATGACCCTCCTATAAAAGTTGAAATCCCAGTATTTTAATAGTGTATTGAAAAAAATAATCTATTCCATTACATAATACTATTTTATCAAAGTTACGGCAAGTGTTATAATGAAGAAAGAGAGATAGGACGGACAGGGGATATTCAGAAAATCTTCAGCGGACAACAGGGAAAGGGGTTCGTATCATGAAAATTGT
>CALDJI010000194.1 GCA_937901805.1 uncultured Clostridia bacterium
GTTGCAGAACCGAAAATCCTTGGCAAACAGGTTGGGCTGCATCCCCTTGTCACCCTGATCGCCATGTATGTCGGCGGAAAACTGTTCGGATTGATTGGGATTTTCGGCGTTCCATTTGCAGTCGTCATCCTCAAAAATCTTCATGACAGCGGCCGGCTTCATCTCTATAAGGAAAAAAAGACGTCCCTGTCAAACTGACAGGACGTCTTCAATCCCGTAGAGTGCACGGAGATCGGCAAACCCTTCGGCAATTTCCTCCCTGGAAAAATCATGCTTTGCAAGCTCCTCTTCTTCCATCCCATAGAGTTCCAAATAAAACCGGATGGCGCTCGCAAAATTTTCCATTGTCTGTTCCTCTTCCACACATCAAACAGGAAATTTTCCGCTTCGTTGATATCCCCGCTCTGCAAAAGGAGTGTGAGCCACAGATCCAAACCCTCATTTTTCTGCTGGGCAGTTTGGTCATAAAAGAGGATCTCCTCTTCCTCTGCTTCCCGGTGCAGCACTGTTTTGGACAGGAAACGCACCAGCATACGGATTTCTCGCAGCACGAAATCGCTGTAGTCTCGGCGAATCACCAGGCGTCTTCCTCCCGGATCAGTTCTACGCCGCGATCCGTTCTCCGGCGTCTATCAAGCCCTTTACGCACATTTCGGCCGGATGCTCCCGCTCAAATACTGCAAATACTGCCGTCCCGCTTCCGGTCATCATGGAAAAAAGCGCCTGATGGGTGTGGAAATACCGGCAGAAAGAAAACACGTCCTCCAGCTCCGTTACCTGCATAAAGACGTTCCCAAAATACAGCCTTGCGGCATTCAGATCGCCTGCCATCAGCAGATCTGCCGCCCGCTGTACCGGGGGATGCACCAGCTTGCGGCTGTCAATCTGTTCAAATGCCTGTGCCGTGCTCATGCCCTCTCTGGGCTTTGCAACCGCAATCGGGAGTTTTGGGAAATCCGGCAGTGGGGACAACCGTTCCCCGAATCCCTGTACACGCATGGTGCCGCCCCGGATGCAAAATGGCACGTCCGCCCCCAGCCGTTCGCCAAGGCGGCACAGCTTTTGCTCATCCAATCCATATCCAAATAATTCGTTCATCCCTACCAAAACAGCGGCAGCGTCGGCGCTTCCGCCTGCCATTCCCGCCTGATCCGGGATATTTTTTTTCAGGGAAACGGACACGCCGGCCGTCTGCCCTCCCATTTCCCTGAATAACAGGTCTGCCGCCCGCCAAGCAAGGTTTCTCCCGTCGCAGGGGATATCCTCCCGATCGCAGGAAAGGGAAATCCCCGGCGCTTTTGTTTTTGTCAGCAGCAGTTCGTCACACAAGCTGACGGACTGTAGGATCATATCCATCTCATGGTAGCCGTCCGGACGTTTCCCCAAGACGTCCAGCGTGAGATTGATTTTTGCATACGCATATGCGCGGATCGACTGCATGGTATTCCTCCTTAGAGATCAAAAAAGCGGAACCGTTTGATATCAATTGCCTTTACCGGGCACATCTCGTGGCAGCAAAAACAACGGATACAGTCCCCATATTGAATATGTGCCTTTCCTCCACGTATCCGGATCGTGTGCTGCGGACAGCTCTGCGCGCATTTGCCGCAGCCAATACAGTCCGTATGCCTGATAACAGGGCGGGGCTTTGCCACTTTTCCCACCAGAAAGGACACTGTCCCGCGCAAAAAGCGGGGAACGTTCCCGGAAAAATCGGTTTCTTTGGAATGCGGGTGCAAAAAATCTTCTACTGGGGCGAACCCCTCTGTGTCCCCGCACAGGGACACTTCACCGCCTCCTTGGCACAGCCCACGCGCTTTAGCTGCGCGGACAGTACCGATTTCATCTTCCTCAAATCCGATAAAACGGGAAAGTATGCAGTCCAGCGCATAAGGGTTTGTCGCCCCGAACAGGTAGCCGGTCTGCCGGGGAGAACCTCCGGAAGGGCCGTCCCCCTCCATCGAAACCACGGCGTCTACCAAGGTGATATCCGGCCGGACGCATTCGCACAAATCCACAAGCATTTCACAAAAGTCCTCTTTTTTCGGGAAACGGCAGTGAAATTCCGGCTTCATCAGCCCGGGCACGCAGCCAAACAGGTTCTTGACCCCCCCGGAAAGCATCGTCATCCCATGGGTTTTCAGCTTTGCAATAGAGATCACATAATCTGCCTGTAACACCGGGGTAATCAGCGGAAAGGAGGAAACCCGGCGGTATGCCGGAACCTGCCGGCTTCCATTTGTCACATCATAGTTTAAATGGGCCTGTACCCCTTCCACGGCCTCCATCATACCGCTTGCCTGATAAATCCCGGTCAGCGCGCCGACATTATACAGCCCTCCCGGGCTGTCCGCCACCACAATATCCTCCACACCCAGCTCATTCAGACGGCGGATCACTGCGTGAACCACGCCCGGATGCGTAGTCGTAGCCTGTTCCGGCGTACGCTTCATCAGCAGATTCGGCTTGATCAAAACCCGTTTGCCGACCATTTGTGTGAAATCATAGTCCAAACACGCAAATTGGCGGCAGACGCTCTCATAAAGCGCCTGCTCGCCATAGTTTGGTGTTCTGGACAATACTACCTTGACCATTTTACTTCCTCTTTTTACTTCAATGTATTCAAAAAAGCTTCAATGCGCCTGAGCGCCTCCTGGATATGCTTTAGAGAATAAGAATAGGAAACGCGCACATACCCCTCTCCGCTCTGCCCAAAGGCATTGCCCGGCACCACCGCCACTTTCTGGCTGTACAGCAGGCGTTCGCAGAATTCCTCTGAGGAAAGCCCGGTGCTCCTGATACACGGAAAAATGTAAAAAGCCCCGCGCGGCTCAAAGCAATGCAGCCCCAGGGAGTTAAATCCATCTACAATAAAACGCCGGCGCATATCATATTCTTCTCTCATCCGTACAACATTTTCTTCGCAGTCCCGCAGAGCCTTGACTGCCGCATACTGACTGGTCGTCGGCGCGCACATAATCGCATACTGGTGGATTTTCAGCATCTGTTCCATCACTTCCCTAGGCGCGCAGGCATATCCCAATCTCCATCCGGTCATGGCAAATGCCTTGGAGAACCCACCGACCAGAATCGTGCGCTCCTGCATTCCCTCAATCTCTGCAATCGAAACATGGCGCTCTCCGCCGTAGGTCAGCTCCCCGTAGATCTCATCGGAGAGTACCATGATATTGGTTTCCCGGAGTACTTCAGCAATCCCCTCCAGGTCTTCCCGGCGCATCACTCCGCCGGTGGGATTGTTTGGAAACGGGAGGATCAGCAGCTTTGTCCGCGGCGTAATTTTTTCCCGCAGCGCCTGCGGGGTCAGGCGGAATTCATCTTCCTCTTTTGTCTCGATGGAGACGGGAACCCCGCCGGAAAGCACGGTAATCGGATGATAACATACAAAGCTCGGCTCCGGGATCAGGACCTCGTCGCCCTCCTCTACAAAAGCGCGGATGGCAATATCAATTGCCTCCGAACCGCCGACTGTCACTACAATTTCGTCTTTGCAGTCGTACTCCAGGCAAAAGCGTCTGCTTAAATAACCGGCAATTTCATCTTTTAATTCCTGCAATCCAGCATTTGCCGTATACCAGGTCTTGGAATTTTCCAGAGACTGGATTCCCGCGTGCCGGATTGCCCATGGGGTTTTAAAGTCCGGTTCCCCAACCCCCAGGGAAATCACCCCGTCCATTTCTCCTGCCAAATCAAAAAAACGGCGGATACCGGAGGGCTTTAGGCCCGTAATGCGTTTGGAAAGCAGTTTTTGATAATCCATCACAGAGAGGGGAACCTCCTCTCATCCTTTTCCTCAGCTGAAAAAGGAATATTATCGTACTTGTAGCGCTTGAGGATAAAATGTGTCGCTGTAGATAGCACAGAATCCACAACCGCCAGTTTATAGGCTACGAACATCGCCACATCCTGGAAAGTTTTCCCCACCACATTGACGGCAAGGTCAAATCCGCCGGACATCAGGAATACGCTTTTCACTTCGGAAAATTCCGCAATCTTTGCGGCGATTTCCTCAAATCCCCGGTCTGCTTTCGGCGTCACTTTCAGTTCAATGAGCGCCTCGACATAGTGGTGATCCGCCTGTTCCCAG
>CALDJI010000195.1 GCA_937901805.1 uncultured Clostridia bacterium
CGCGGGCGGCCAGCACGTCAATAAAACAGAATCCGCTATCCGCATTACTCATCTGCCGACCGGTCTGATTGTCGAGTGCCAGGATGAGCGCAGCCAGTATAAGAACAAGGACAAGGCGATGAAGATTCTCCGTTCTCGCCTGTATGAGGCGAAGCAGCGCGAACAGGAAGAGCAAATCGCAAGCGAACGACGTATGCAGGTTGGTACCGGCGACCGCTCCGAACGGATTCGTACTTATAACTATCCGCAGGGTCGTGTCACGGATCACCGGATCGGTCTGACGCTTTACCGCCTGGAAGCCATCCTGAACGGGGATCTCGATGAACTGGTCGATGCCCTGAGTACGGCGGATCAAACTGCAAAACTCAAAGCTGCGGCGGAAGAAAATTGATAGAAACAGGCGAATATAAGCATATGAACACAGTTTATCTTACCATTACGGATTTGCAAGCCCAGCAGGAGGAAATTGCATGCGCCGGGCAGATTCTGCGGGAGGGAGGCCTGGTTGCCATCCCGACAGAGACAGTGTACGGCCTTGGGGCAAACGCCCTGGACGGCCGGGCAGTCAGAAAAATTTTTGAGGCCAAGGGCCGCCCGCAGGACAATCCCTTGATTGTCCATATCGCGGATTTGGAACAGCTTGCTCCACTGATAAAACAAATCCCACCCTCTGCAAAACTGCTGGCAGAGCATTTCTGGCCCGGTCCGCTTACCATGATTTTCGAAAAAGCGGACTGCATACCGCTGGAAACATCGGGCGGTCTGGATACCGTGGCTGTCCGTTTTCCGTCCCATCCGGTAGCACAGGCGGTTATCCGCGCGGCGGGCGTGCCGGTGGCAGCGCCATCTGCCAATTTATCCGGTAAACCCAGTCCTACCACTGCCCGGCATGTCCGGGAAGATATGGACGGGAAAATTGAGATGGTTGTCGATGGCGGGGAGTGCAGCGTGGGGTTGGAATCCACCGTGATTACCCTGGTTGGGGAACATCCGGTTTTGCTGCGTCCCGGCGGCGTTACTCTGGAACAGATCCGCGCCCTGCTCCCGGATGCCCAGATGGATCCGGCGGTGGAGCATAAATTGGAAGAGGGGAGACGCGCTGCTTCTCCGGGGATGAAATATAAGCATTATGCCCCTCTTGCCAGGGTGATACTGGTGGAAGGGAGCAGGGAACAGTACATCGGTTATGTCAACTCCAAGGCGGGGGAAGATGTCTGGGCGCTCTGCTTTGCAGAAGATGAGGACAAGCTGAAAGTCCCGGCTCTCTGTTATGGACGCGAGGAAGATGATCTGGCACAGGCGAAGCACTTGTTTGACGCACTGCGCCGCTTTGATGAACTCGGAGCCAAAACAGTATATGCCCACTGCCCGCAGCGGACTGGCGTTGGACTGGCGGTTTATAACCGCCTGGTGAGGGCGGCAGGTTTTACTATCGTCCGTCTTCCCAGATAAAGAAAAAGGAGCGAGAGGGTTTGATTTTAATCGGATTAACCGGCCAGACCGGCGCAGGGAAAAGCACGGTATCCCTGATGCTGCGGCAGCAGGGGTTTGCAATCATCGATGCAGACGAATGCTCTCATGAGGAGACCCGCCCCGGCAGTCCCAGCCTGAAAGAGATTGCCAGGGTATTCGGAGACGATCTGGTGGATGAAAATGGGGTGCTCAACCGCGGACTTTTGGCGTCCCGGGCGTTTTGCGATGCTCAGCATAAAAAACAACTGGAGGAGATCCTCTTTCCCTATATCATTGAAAATATCAAACAGAAAATGGCGCTGCTCAAGGCCAAGGGTTATCGCTTGATTGTTCTGGATGCCCCTACGCTGTTTGAAAGCGGGGTGGATGCCATGTGCGAGCGGATTGTCTCGGTTACTGCGCCGGAATCGGTGCGCCTGTCCCGCATTTTGCAGCGGGACAAAGTGACCAGGGAACAGGCGCTTTTACGGATGTCGGCCCAGCACAGCGAGGAGTTTTACCGCAGCCACAGCCAGCATGTTTTGGAAAATGCCGGCAGTAAGGAGGAGCTTACAGCACAGGTACAGGCGCTTTGCCGCCTGTTTGCAGAGGTAGAAGGATGTCGGACAGAAGAATCGTTCATATGAAAAAACCA
>CALDJI010000196.1 GCA_937901805.1 uncultured Clostridia bacterium
ACGCATTTACCGCCTATATGAAGGCAACTGTCCCCTTGGGACGCTATGGTTTCAGCGGGGAACTCAATGCGGGAGCCATCTTCCTTGCGAGCGATGAAGCTTCCTATGTAACCGGCGTAATTCTCCCAATTGACGGCGGCTATACCTGTGTATAATAAGTTGGAAAACAGAAAATCCGGGCAGCAAACTGCTGCCCGGGTTTTGTTTACAAAATTTAAAGTCTGCTACAGTTTTTCCATATATTCTCCATGCTTTGGCAGGATAATTTCTGAAACCCGGTATATACTATAATAAATTAAAAATAGTTCTGAAATTAAGGGAAAGGCAAGGTGGAAAAATTGGTACCTGATATGCGGCTTCTCCCCAACGGGGATGGGACATATAATCTGGTTTTGGATTTTCCGCGGGCACAAGCAGAATTTGCGGAGGACTTTTTCCGGGGAGGAAAGCGAAAATCAAGTTCCGGAGAACTTAAAAGAAAAATCCTGGAACAGGCAAAAAAGGCCAAAATTAAAAGCGTAAAGATTTTAGTATCCGGCGCATTAGTGGCAACCATTGCATTTTCTTCCTTGCTCACAGCGTTTGCTCGAACAGATCGGTATACGATGGGTTACCTCTATGGCGGGACGGATATCCAGCAGGTGGAATATGTCAATCAGGCGGGGGATGCACTGGACACAGTATCGCCGAGTTATTTTGATATCCGGGAAGATGGAAGCCTGAAGCTCAATTATCTCAGCCCCTATTTTATCAAAAGCATGCATGACCGCGGAATGAAGGTGGTCCCATTTTTAAGCAATCACTGGAACCGCACAGCAGGAATCCGCGCTCTTGAAAATGCGGAATCGCTTTCTACCCAATTGGCGGATTACATTGAAGAATATGATCTCGATGGGATCCATGTGGATATTGAAAATGTGACCCATCTGCAGCGGGAGCAGTACACGCAGCTTGTCCGGCTTCTCCGGGAAAAAATTCCTGATGAAAAGGAAGTCTCTGTTGCAGTTGCGGCCAACCCAAACAACTGGCAGACAGGATGGCATGGTTCCTATGACTATGCGGCGCTTGCACAGTATGCAGATCATTTAGTGGTTATGGCATATGATGAACATTTTGAGGGAGGGGAAGCGGGGCCGGTAGCCAGTATTGATTTTGTGGAAAAGTCCATTCAATATGCACTGCGTCAAACCAGTCCGGATAAGATTGTCGTTGGGATTCCCTTTTATGGACGTGTTTGGAGTCTAGATGATAACCGGATCGTAGGGAAAGGGGCCAGCACAAAGACGATACAGAAAATTTTGGAAGACTGTGAGTCCACTGTCCGATATGATGAGACTTCTCAGTCCGTATGGGCGGAATTTATGATAACTGCCCCTGACAAGGATTATACGGTCGGCGGAGATTTTATCTTAAAACCCGGAAAATATATAGTTTGGTGTGAAAACGATCGATCCTACCAGAAAAAATTGGGCTTGGTGGAGAAATATAACCTGAAAGGCGCTGGAGCCTGGTCCTTGGGGCAGGAGGATGTGTCTATTTGGAAACATTATGAGAACTGGGTAAATGGAGACGCCGGCTTGGAGCAGGATGTGGTTGTTCCTAAGCCGCCGCAGCCGGTTTTGCCTGAAAAGCCGGAATGGGATCCGGACACTCAGCCGCCAGCCCAGGAGTATCTGGTGCACCGCGTCCAGTTGGGAGATACCCTTTGGAAGCTGTCTCAGCGTTACTTGGGACAGGGGAATCGGTATCGTGAGATTATGCAGCTCAACGGGCTGGCCAATGATCGGATATACACGGGGATGGAATTAAAGATTCCAGGAACGCAGGGTTCAGGCAGCAGCCAAGAAAAACCGGAACTATCCTACTCCAATTATACGGTAAAACGGGGAGATACCCTATGGAAAATTGCCCAGTCGCGTCTTGGTTCTGGCAGCCGGTATCAGGAAATCATACGGATAAACGGGTTGAAAAGCGATTTGATTCATCCCGGACAGATTTTAAAATTGCCGAATAGATAGTTTTTTCTGGAAACAGGAAGCCGCCCTGGATTGTATTTTTACAATCCAGGGCGGCTTCACGATTTCGGTCAGTCAGCTTCTCGGATTTTGTACATGCAGAAGGGATATTTTCTCATGGGAACATGCGGTTTGACAGGTTATTCTATCGACAGCTGCATCCGGGGATAATCCTGCGGATACGGATTGCAGAAATCTGCGGGGGAATACTTGCGGTCATTGCTCCGTTGTAAAAAATGCTGATCCTATCACCGACAGAAAAACACCTGGCATAATTTGTATTGACGATGACTTCCTGTCCGGCAGTACGGTCACGGACCAGCAGGTTTCTTTGCCGGACCTCCTGAACGGTTGCAATCATAAGCATGGAGTGCACCTCCTGAAACATGAAGTACTACTATTCTATGCTCATAAGAGGCAAAGCGCTTCTGTTTTTAAGTAGGGAGAGGGAAAAACAAAAAATAATCCCTCTGTCCTCAAATTTTTTGGCGAGAGGGATTATGATTGAAAGCTGTATCAGATATTCGGCATGTTTGCAGTGGGCATCATCAGAATTTTTCCGTTTCCCCGATAGACATTGACCAGTCCTTCTCCGGAGGCCGCAGAACCGATCAGGCTTTTCCCGGAGCGTTCCACAGTAAAGTCAAGGCTGGCGCTCCATGCAATGGCATAGTTGCCGTCAATCTTTAAAACGTCGTTTTGCAGGGTAATTTCAATCAATTCCTCTTTTGGACAGTCCGCCTCGATACAAAAAGCACCGTTTCCATTCAGGCTGAGATTGAACAGTCCTTCTCCGCCTGCTACTGCCGAAGACAGATTGGAGCGCATGACGGCTTTGTGCTTCAAGCTGGAATCGCAGGCCAGAAAAAGCCCGTCGTCCAGCACTACGGAACCGCCCCAATCAGCGGTATCCATGAGGATTAAGTGTTTATAGGTAGGCTCCAAAACCAGAATGCCATCGCCTGTATATTCCGGCTTAATGGCGGATTCTCCGCTGGCTTTCCCGCGTATTGCTTTTCCCAATAAATCCCCAACTCCTTTAATGCCGGTCGTCGCATGGACATTGCCGAGCATCCACTGCATAGCGCCGGATTGGATCGTGACGGGGGATTTGCTCAAATCGCAGATTAACTGGCGCTTTTTTACATTCATCTGGGCACTGTAATAGGCAATCATTGCGGATTCTGGGAATACGCTCAAATCCCGCTGGTATTCAATGACCTGAAAAGCTCCCAATTGGGAAAGGATCTTGACATCGTTGTTGTCCGTAAAATTGGAAATCTGGAACATTTTAGAAACCTCCTTTTTGTATGAGCGGATTTTGTAAAACCGATGGGACTGAAAACATTATAACATAAAATACATTTGGATAGGTATTATTTCGGTATATTCTATCTGCATTGGAATGAATCAGAAAGGCGGGCGTCCTCTTGCCTTCTCAAAATCCAATAAAGAGGGAAAAGAAAAAATCCGAAGCCCAATGGGCTTCGGATGAAAGACAGGAATATAGGCTTGTTTTTGTATTTTATCTCATAGCTGTCAGTGTTTTCATAACAACCATCCCCTGTATCGTCTTTAAGGGTATTGTTGAATCCCAAAGGACGTCACCCATTAAGTGATATCATTTTAGCGCGGGTAACAGGGCTTGAATCTGTACAATTATAGTATTATAGCGGTTTTTTAGCGGTAAACAGGACATGGGTATCATAAATTGAGATTTTATCCCCGGATTCCGCCACTGCCTGCCTGATGCCTTCAAAAAAACTACTTCTGTAAGGCTCCGGAATCGTGATGTGCGTACAATGCGTGCCGCAAAATGCCACATATTCGTCTGCGGTAAATTCTCGCTTTCCATTATACTTGTGTTCTTGAAAGTCGATATATCCATAATGAGGTGCGCTCATGTACTGAAACGAACCCTGCTTGTATTCCTTTTCCGGTCTAAAGTATTCAGAATACACCCGTTGGATTTTGTTATATAAGTCTTCATTAGGTGTTTTATAATCCTCTTTTGTAAACATCATTGCCAACGTTCCGCCTGGCTTCAGCAAATCAAAAGTTTTTGAAAAGGCGATATCTTCCGGAATCCACTGAATTGTTGCAGCGGAGTAAATCATATCAAATTTTTGATTACCAAAATCGAATGTCATAAAGTCGTCATTTACAATGTTAAAATTCGGGTAATTTCCGTATTTGCGTTTCATCATCTCATATAAGTGTTCACCGAGTTCAATCGCATTGTAGTCGCAACCAGTATCCAGTACAGGGTCGGTTGCCTGACCTGTTCCCGGGCCTAATTCAAGCACCGCCTTGCCAGGACCGATTCCAGCATAGGCAATGAGATCGGAAAAGAGTTCCGTACAGTAACGAGGCCTATATTTATCAAACTGTTCCGGTATGGTGTCAAATATCTTCCTGAATTCCATATTTTCTCTCCTCTCATAAATCATAAAAATAAAAAAGACACCAACCGTGATATTAACACTGAGTTGATGTCTTTTCTGGTGCGGGTAACAGGACTTGAACCTGCACAGCCTTGCGACCATTAGAACCTGAATCTAACGCGTCTGCCAATTCCGCCATATCCGCATATAAATTGTTTCTCAAGACAAATATCTCTCGAA
>CALDJI010000197.1 GCA_937901805.1 uncultured Clostridia bacterium
GCCCTTGCAGAGTTTGGTCAGGTCCATCTGTTCACAAGGAAGTTCCTTATCGCTTTCATCCAAGCGGGACAACTCAATGATATCCTCTACCAGGGTGATTAGACGGCTCGCCTCTTTATAGATGCGCCCGGAAAAATCCGCAATATCCTCCGGACGGACAAGGCCGTTTTTCATCAGCTCTGCATAACCGGAAATGGAGGTCAATGGGGTTTTCAGCTCATGGGAAACATTTGCAGAGAACTCCTGTCGCATTTTTTCCGATTGCCAGCGCTCCGTAATGTCCAAAATCAACAGAACAATGCCTTTGACTGCTCCGCATTCCGAAGCCGGATTTGCAAAAAGCTGATAATATTTCCCATCCAGTTCCAGTATTTCTTCCTGCGCCTGTCCATTCTTCGCTCGGGAAATCACTTTTTGGAAAGTATCGCTCCGATTTAGGGTCAGGATATGCCTTCCAAAGCACTCCTCATCCGTTACCTGGAACAATGCCCTGGCGCTGGCATTGATAGAGAGAATTGCCAGCTTTTCATCCAATACCACAAGGCCTTCCTGCATGTTTTCCGTGATAGCCGTCAATTCTTCCTGTTTTTCTTTCAGCATCTGCACTTGATCTGCGATCTGCCGGTTTTGCTTGGAAATCCTCTCCAAAAGCGGGGTAAGTTCATCATAGACGTCACTGTCTTCCGGGTGTTCCAAATCCAGTTTATTCATTGGCACTACAATCTTTTTCGTCTGCCATCTTGCAAGGAGCATGGCAAATAAAAATGCAGCTACTCCCACAACAATCAGCCACGGCAGGCAATGCAGCATAGAAGCATAAATGCTGTCCGTAGTATTCGCCACACGCAGGATTCTGCCGTCATCAAGTTTCAGGGCATAGTAATAGGTCTGTTTCCCAATGGTATTGGAAAGCCGGGTTCCCTGTCCCTTCCCAAAACGCAGGGCATCCTGGATTTCCGGACGATCCAAATGGTTTTCCATCTGAGTCTGATCCGCTTCGCTGTCAAACTGCACCGTACCATCCTGCGCAATGACCGTGACCCGAGAGAGATACGGATCGGCGTCAATGGAGTATAAATAGTCTTCTCCGCCGGTCGCAATCCCTGCGCTCAGGTATTCCGTCTCCATTTTCAGTTCCGTCTGCATCCGGGAGTTGAATTCATGGTACATAACTGCAAAAACAAGCGCAAAGGAAAGCAAAACAGTCGCCAGGGAAAGCAGACACATATTGCGGAAAATTCTCTTTCTCATTCTCTGCCTCCTATCCGATAACCGACGCCGCGAACAGTTTCAATCATACCGCCGCAGTCACCAAGTTTTTGCCTTAGAGTACGAATATGGACATCTACGGTGCGGGTTTCCCCTTCATATTCATATCCCCATACCGTTTCCAGCACCTTATCCCGTGTCAAAACCAATCCGGTATTTTCCATAAGGTAACGGAGCAGTTCAAATTCTTTGAGCGTGAGGGTCACCTCTTTGCCCTTTGCCAGCACCTGATGTTTATCGACATCAATGGTAACGTCTCCTACGGAGAGATGGGGATTGCGTTCCTTAGCCCCCGTCCGGCGCAGTACGGCTTTGACGCGGGAAATCAGCTCCATAACGCCAAACGGTTTTGTGATATAGTCATCCGCGCCCAAATCCAAGCCCAGCACCTTATCATATTCTGCGCTTTTTGCGGTCAGCATGATAATGGGAACCGCTTTTGTTTTTCCAGAAGCCCGCAGCCGTTTGAGAATAGAAATTCCATCCTCTCCCGGAAGCATAATATCCAACAGGATCAAATCCGGAACCTCTTTGGAAACGGCGAGGGACAGTTCCTTTCCGTCGCACATCCCATGCGCTTCAAAACCGCCGGAACCCAGGGCGTAGACAATTAAATCCCGGATGCTCTTGTCGTCTTCTACACAATAGATCATTGTAATGCATCCCCTTTGTGGACGCCGGTGATGGAAAATTCCACCCACTCTGCAATGTTGGTCGCATGATCGCCGATACGCTCAAAATATTTGGCGATCATCAGCAAGTCCACTGCATACTCCCCATCCTTCGGATTCCGCGCAATGTACTGAATCAATTCGTCCTTTACTTTGTTGAACAGGCCGTCCACCACGTCGTCATAGGCAATGACGTCCTGTGCAATCTTGACGTTGCGGCGTACAAAAGCATCGATGCTTTCTGTTACCATTCTGATTGTGGCGCGCGCCATTTCCCCAATATGGTGGATACTGTCCGATGCTTTGATATGCGCCATTTTGACAATTTCAGAAATATCGGAGGCCTGATCTCCAATTCTTTCCATATCGGTAATCATTTTCAGCGCGCTGGAAACCTGACGCAAATCCTTTGCCACCGGCTGTTGCTGGAGCAGGAGTTTCAGGCATAAGCTTTCAATATCCCGCTCCTGCTGGTCGATTTCCTGATCGGCTTCAATCGCCTTTTGTGCAAGTTCCATATCTCCGTCCAGAAGAGCTTTTGCCGCGTTGGCAATGGCACTTTCGCAAAGCGCCCCCATCTGGATCAGTTGTGTATTAAGCTGTTCAAGCTGTTCGTCAAACCGGTTTCTCATATTATCCGAACCTCCCCGTAATATAATCCTCCGTGCGCTTATCTTTCGGCATGGAGAAAATCTGCTCGGTATCGCCGTATTCCACTGCTTCTCCAAGCAGGAAAAAGGCCGTTTTATCGGAGATACGGGCGGCCTGCTGCATATTGTGCGTGACAATAATGATAGTATAGTCTTTTTTGAGCTGCACAGCAAGATCTTCGATTTTGGATGTGGAAATCGGGTCAAGAGCGCTGGTCGGTTCGTCCATCAGCAGGACTTCCGGTTCCACAGCGAGTGCGCGCGCAATACACAGCCTCTGCTGCTGTCCGCCGGAAAGGCCGAGCGCGCTCTTTTTCAGGCGATCTTTGACCTCATCCCAAATCGCCGCCTGTTTCAGGCTCCGCTCTACAATTTCATCCAGCTGCATCTTCTTGCGGATACCCTGTAATCTCGGGCCATAGGCCACATTGTCATAGACGCTCATCGGAAACGGATTCGGCTGCTGGAACACCATCCCCACTTTTTTACGCAGCAGGGTCGTATCCACTTTCGGCGAATAGATATCTTCTCCATCCAAAAGTACTTCTCCGGTAATTTTTACATTGGGAACCAAATCGTTCATCCGATTCAGCGTCTTCAAGTACGTGGATTTTCCGCATCCAGACGGGCCAATAAACGCTGTAATACAATTTCCATACAGATTCATATTAATATCTTTGAGCGCATGGTTTTCTCCATAATAGAGATCCAGATGGCTGACCTCAATTTTTGCCTGTTCAATGACAGGCTGTGTAGAAATTTCTTTCTGTTGCATCATCATGTTATCCTTTCCGGTTGACATCCAGCTTTTTGCTGATGAGTTTTGTCACAAGATTGATGACCAGCACAATAACAACCAATACCAGGGCAATCCCAAACGCGTCGTCGTATTTCGCCTTGGTCATACTCAAATACATTTGAATGGTCAACGTACCGCCCGACATCATCGGGTGGGTCAGCCAGTTCTCCACCATCATATAAGAGCTTCCCGCCGTAAACAGCAGCGCCGCAGATTCCCCTACAATACGGCCGATTGCAAGAATCACGCCGGTCACAATGCCAGGCATTGCGCTGGGCAGGATAATCGTGCGGATCATATACCACTTTGTCGCTCCGATCCCGAGAGCGCCGCTCCGGTAGCTTTCCGGAACGGTTTTGAGCGCCTCCTGTGTGGTTCGGGTAATAATCGGAAGGATCATCAGGGTCAATGTCAAAGAGCCGCACAGAATGGAAAACCCAAGGTGCAGCACCTCTCCGAAAAAGAGCATTCCAAACAGGCCGTAAATAATGGAGGGGATTCCCGCCAATGTTTCAGTGGTAAACTCAATAATCCGAACAAGTTTTCCCCCTTTTGCATATTCATTGAGGTAGATCGCAGATCCAACGCCAATGGGGGTAGCAATGAGCAGTGTAATTACAATAATATACAAAGTGTTAATAATATTTGGAAGTATACCAAAAGTACCTTTTAAGGCGCTCTGCGCGGTAGAAAGGAACTGCCAGTCAATGGAGGGCAGACCACGGTAAAGCACATATCCGATAATTCCAATCAGCAGAGCCACCGCAATTGCCGCGCAAAAATAAATAAGTCCATACAGCACTGCGTCCAGCGGACGCTTCCTTTTGTCGTAAATACTCAGGGAAAGGGGTTTTCCGTTACTTGTCATCCTGTTTCCCTCCCTTTTTCAGAATGGTATTGAGAAGGATATTGATAATCATGATAAAAGCAAAGAGAATGAGTCCGATGGTGAACAAAACCTGACGGTGAAGTCCGCTGGCATATCCCATCTCCGCGACAATGGCAGTCGTCAAGGTACGTACCGAGTTAAAAGGAAATGGGAGATTGACCGAGTTCCCGCATACAAAGACAATCGCCATTGCCTCGCCCAGTGCGCGGCCGATTCCAAGTACAATCCCGGTAATAATCCCGGATTTTGCAGAGGGGATGGTCACACGGAAAATCGTCTGGATTTTGCTCGCCCCCAATGCGAGGGAAGAACTCCGGTATTGCTGCGGAACCGCCCGAAGGGAGGTCTCGCTGACATTGATCACCGTGGGCAGAATCATGATGGCAAGAACCAGCACTGCGGACAACAAATTCGCTCCCCCAGTGAACTGGTGATTGGGATCATCGGCAAAAATCAGCTTTTCCAGTTTATACATCACCGGGTTAATCATCAAAACGCCGAGCAGGCCGTAAACAACCGAGGGGATTCCTGCGAGAAGTTCCACTGCCGGCTTAACAATCGATGCGACCTTGCTGTTTGCAATTTCCGAAAGAAAAACTGCTGTCATCAGCGCGATAGGGACGCCAATCAAAATTGCAAGCGACGTTGCAATGAGGGAAGTGAGAATGACATAAAGAATACCAAAGCTGGGGTCTTCCGCCGTGGGCGCCCAAATGGGGTTAAACAGAATATCGACAATACCAACCTTATACAGGGCGGGCGCGCCTGAATAAACCATATAAAGCGTAATAGCGAATACTGCCACTATCGCTACCAGGGCGCAGACAAAGAAAATCGCATTGGCTGTGGTTTCTACAACCGACTTTGTCTTATGACTGTATAGGATGGAGAATTTTTCTTTTGGAGCTGTTTTTGAGTCCATGAAAAATACCGCCTTTCCGGGTAAGAAAACGGGTGGGACTGCACTCTTAGAGGAACAGAAACCGCTTTCCTGAACTTTTTACCTGTTTTTTTGTTTTCCTTTACATTTTTTACTCTGTAAAAATATCCCCAAGATTCTTATAAAGTTTCTTGAGGATATTGTTCAGAAAGCCGTTTTCTTTTGTCAGGTTTATCCGAGATTATTTTGCAGAGATGAGGCCGACAGATTTAATGACCTGCTGTCCGGCGTCAGAATTGATGAATTCGAAGATTGCCTGGACTGCTTCGCTCTGTTCAGAGATAGAACCGTTGGTTGCCATAACGAACGGGCGGCTGAGTTTGTATTCACCGGATTTGATGTTCTCTTCGGTAGCTGCTACGCCGTCCAGCTGAAGGTTTGCCACGCTGTCGTCAATGACGTCCAGGGACACATAGCCGATAGCGCCCGGAGTAGAAGCTACTTTTGCCATAACGCCGCCGGTAGAATCAACTTCCTGTGCGTATTTGCACTGCTCTTCAATCCCAAGAATTTCTTCAAACGCGCCGCGGGTACCGGAGCCTGCCTCACGTCCGATGACGACAATCACCTCATCCGGCCCGCCAACTTCGCTCCAGTTAGTGATTTTCCCAGTATAGATATCGGAAAGCTGCTGCTGGGTGAGGTTGGTAGCTGTATTTGCTTTATCTGTTACAATGGCGATCCCGTCAATTGCAACAATGTTTTCTTCCAGGCCCTGCTCCTTTTCTTCAGCTTTCAGGTTTCTGGAAACATTTCCAATGTCCACTGTTTTTTTGATAGCGGCTTCAGCACCAGCACCGGAACCGGTGTATTCTGCAGTTGCCTGGATATTTGGATATACTTCTTTCAGAGATTCGATCAGTGCGGAGCAGAACTTTTCCATAGAAGTAGAACCGGACATGGTCACTTTTCCGGAAACATCTGCTGCAGAAGCGGAAGAGGTCGGATTGCTTGAACCCGCACTGCTTGGTGTCGAACTATTTGTGTCTCCATTACCGCATGCAGTCAGACCCAGTGCCATCAGACAGGCTGCTGCAATGACAGCAATTCTGTTTCTCTTTTTCATAATTACTTGTTCCTCCTTGAAACTCATCATGTTCTATTTTTTGAGTACGGCCTCATTATATCCATACTTTGTCATATTCAAAGCAAGAGAATGTAAAATCCATGTAAAATAGACCTTTATTCTGTACAAATTCACCTAAATTCCCAAATTCATATGCTTTTTCGCCCTTTACATGGATTTTACAATTCTTTATCCATTGTTTTTGCCGGAATGCAGTATTTATAAAAGACAAGAACAGAGTGACAGAATGAAAACTTCCTGCAAAATCAACGAGAACTTCTGAAAAAGGAGGATGAAGAGCCACTAAAATTCACTGGATTCTTTTGTGCATCCCGCGCGAATTGATATCCCCTCTTGCCTTTTTCATTCTCCCGCATAATAATAGGATTTAGAAAAAAACAAACCAATGGAGGAGGATTTTTAAATGTCTTACGAAATTTCCCAGGCAACCAAAGATGCTCTTCAGACCCTGCTTGACGCAGATAAGGTCGTACAGGCACTCCAATTTGCACAGGACGATCAGGAGGAAATCATCCAGCGCCAGATGGAACTGGCTCTGATCCCCTCCCCGACTTTCCACGAAGAGAAAAAAGCTGCAAGGTTTCTTGATATGTTCCGGGCAGAGGGATTAGAGGACTGCCGCATTGACGCATACGGAAACTGCGTTGGCATCCGCAGGGGAACCGGCGGCGGGAAGACCCTGCTGGTAGAAGGACACCTGGATACAGTATTCCCCATGGAAACAGAACTGAAAATCACTCGGGAAAATGGGGTAATCCACTGCCCCGGCATTGTCGATGACACCCGCGGATGCGCTGTCCTGCTCTCGGTTATCCGGGCGCTCAATGCAGCGGACATCCAGACGAAAGGGGATATCCATTTTGTTGGGACGGTCCAGGAGGAGGGCATGGGCTCCCTGGGCGGAATGCGCGATTACCTTGAACACCACCCGGAAATTGAAGCCAGTATCTCGGTAGACGGACCGGGATACCATGGGGTAACTTTTGAGGCCACTGGGTTTAAAACCTATGAAGTGAATTTCTACGGTATCGGCGGGCACGCATCCGGTGCATTTGGGAAGATTGCAAATCCTTTGCATGCAGCTGCAAGGGCAGTTGCAAAAATCTCTGATTTCCAGGTTCCGACAGAGCCGCGCACCACGTTTGCCGTAACCAATTTTCATGCAGGCAGCCCCGCTTCTGTCCACGCGATTGTTCCAAAAGCACAGATTATGTTTAATTTCCGTTCTAACTCCCAGAAAGAACTGGATAAGCTGGATAAACGGATTTTTGAAGCCATCCAGCAGGCTTGCGACGAGGAGACCGCACGCTGGGGAAAGGATACCATTACCTTTGATTATAAGCGGTACTGTGACGTACCTGCCGGCACACAGGACCCACACTCCCCCATTGTGGAGGCAAGCGTGGCGATTGCAAATTACCTGGGATGCAAAGAACCAAAACTCGCCCACGGAGGTTCCACCAACTGCAATATGGCCATCGGTGCGGGTATCCCGGCTGTCTGCCTTGGAGACTGCGACTATGATACCAACTGTCATACCCTGCGGGAACATTTTATTGAATTTGAGGCCTATAAAGGCTGCCAGCAGACCCTTCTGCTTGCTCTGCTCTGTGCCGGAACCGACATGCAGGAGAGTATCCTTTCATAAATCCCGTTTCCTTTTTTTAAAAATCCCCGCCGAAGCATTCGGCGGGGATTTTTTTCTTTTTCATTCTATGACAGGCATACCTATTTGATCACATAGAAATAGAGGATGACCAGGATTCCAAGCACAATCCGATACCAACCGAACGCCTTGAAATCATGCTTTTTGATAAAGCTCATCAAGAACTTGATGGCAAAGACGGAGACCAGGAAGGACACCACCGTCCCCACAATCAAAACCGCCATTTCAAGGCCGGTAATGGTAAACCCATCCAGGAAGAATTTGAGCAGTTTGATAGCGCTTGCGCCGAGCATGGTCGGCACAGCCAGAAAGAAGGAGAACTCTGTGGAGACAAAACGGGAGCAGCCAAGCAGCAGCGCGCCGACAATGGTAGCGCCGGAACGGGAAGTACCGGGGATCAGTGCAAGCATCTGGAATACGCCGATTGCAAGCGCTGTTTTGTACGAAAGCTGATTGAAATTACTGACCCGCGGCTTCCTATGGACGCTTTCAATGATCAAAAACGCAATACCATAGATAATCAGGCATACCGCCACCGGGACCGGCTTGTAGAAAATTTCATGGATCTGGTCGTCAAACAGCACGCCGATGATACCTGCAGGAATCACGGCAACCACTACTTTGAACCACAGCGACCAGGTATCCCCTTTTTCCCGCTTCGTTTTTTTGGGGGAAAAGGGGTTGAGCTTATGGAAATACAACAGGATGACTGCTAAAATCGATCCGAACTGGATAATGACAAAAAACAGGTCTTTAAATTCCTGAGACGCCTGCAAGTTGATAAATTCATCTGCCAGGATCATATGCCCGGTACTGCTGATTGGCAGCCATTCGGTAATTCCCTGGACAATGCCGAGAATAATGGATTTCAGGATTTCCCACAGGGTATCCATTGACTTCACTCCTAATTTTTATTTTATAGAGGAATACCTCTATGATTTTTTTCCAAAAACCTGCTGCGCATAGTGGACGGAACCCATCGCGTCTTTGGAATAGTGATCCGCCCCAATCATATCCGCATAGGACTGAGTCAGGACGGCTCCTCCCACCATAACTTTACAGTCCGGGCATTCTCTGCGCAGCAGTCGGATCGTCTGCTCCATACTCACCACAGTGGTGGTCATCAGAGCACTCAAACCCACTAGGCGCACCTGATGCTGTTTTACCGTATCCACAATCAGCTGCGGATCCACGTCCTTTCCAAGATCCAGAACGGCAAACCCATAGTTTTGCAACAGTACCTTGACAATATTTTTTCCAATATCGTGGATATCCCCCTTGACGGTTGCCAGGACGATTTTTTCCTCCTGTCCGGCGCTTTTCCCGCTTCCCATCACTGATTTCACCGCTTCAAACGCGGATTGCGCGGCCTGCGCACTCATCAGAAGCTGGGGCAAAAAGAGCGTCCCCTCCTCAAAGCGCTTTCCCGCCACATCCAGGGCGGGAATCAAGTTTTGCGAAAGAATTTCCAGTGGTTTCTGTTCTTTCAATTGTTCTTTCGCTAAGGTATAGCTGCGTTCCTGCAAGCCATTGACAATGGCGTCAAACAGGGTCATCTCCTGTTCCTTAGCCGACGGCGCCAGAACACCGGACGCTTGGCTGGAGCAGTGGGAAATATACTCTGCGCACTGCTCGTCATACCCCGCAAGGGCGCAATAGGCATAATAGGCGTTTGTCATCGCGGCGTTGGAGGGGTTGATAATCCCTGCACTCAGCCCCCGCTGCATGGCAAGGGTAAAAAATGCGGTATTGACACTCTCCCTGGAAGGCAATCCAAACGAGACATTCGATACTCCGAGTACTGTCCCCACGCCAAGCTCTTTCCGGACGCGGGAGAGCGTCTCCAGCGTCACAAGCGCCGCATCTGGTGACGAACTGATCGTCAATGCCAGGGCGTCGATGACGATATCTTTTTTGGAAATCCCGTATTCCGCAGCCGTTTGAATAATTTTCCGGGCAATCGCCACGCGCCCGTCGGCGGTTTCCGGAATCCCGCTTTCATCCAGTGTCAGGCCGACAACCACTCCGCCGTATTTTTTTGCAAGCGGGAAGACCGCGCGCATGGATTCCTCTTTTCCATTGACGGAATTGATCATCGCCTTACCATTATAGGTGCGCAGGGCGCGCTCCATGGCTATGGGATCGGAAGTATCAATCTGCAGCGGTAGATCGGTGACCCCCTGGATTTCCTGTACCGCCCGCTCCATGACAGCCGGCTCGTCGATTTCGGGTAAGCCGACATTGACGTCCAGAATCTGCGCGCCGTGCTGCTGCTCGCTGACAGCTTCCCGGAGCAGATAATCCATATTGTTTTCCCGCAATGCCTGTTTGAGGCGCTTTTTCCCGGTAGGGTTAATCCGCTCCCCGATCATAATCGGCTTTCCGCCAAGCCGGCCGGCATGGGAATAGGAGGAGACCAGCGTATCCTCTTTCGGGAGGATCGGGCTCTGCGCAAGCCCCTCGCAGCGGGCAATCAGGTTTTTGAGATGGGCCGGGGTAGTCCCGCAGCATCCCCCCGCTATGTGTACGCCGCTTTCCACCAGAGGCTTCATGAGCTCCCCAAACTCTTCCGGGCCGATATCGAATACGGTTTTTCCATTTTCACTGCGGGGCAGGCCGGCATTGGGGTTGAGAATCAACGGAACCGACGCCGTTTTTACAAGTTCCGGCAATAACTGACGCATCTGCACCGGGCCAAGCCCGCAGTTAAACCCAATGGCGTCCGCGCCAAGGCCTTCCAGCAGGGCGACCGCCGCTTCAATACTGCCTCCGGTCAGGAGCTTTCCCCGTTCGTCGAAAACCATTGTAGCAAAAACCGGAAGAGAGGTACATTCCTTTGCCGCAAGCAGGGCGGCTTTGACCTCATAGGTATCCCCCATCGTCTCTATCAGGATAAAATCCGCGCCGGACTGCTCCCCTGCGCGCGCCATCTGAGCAAAGAGCTCATAAGCCTCCTCAAACGCGAGATCGCCCAGAGGCTTGAGCAGTTTCCCGGTCGGGCCGATATCCATCCCGATAAAAACCGGCTGGGAGTACCCTTTCGCCGCAGATTTTGCATGGGATACCGCACTTGCCACGACTTCCTCCACACAGTAACCGCAGCCCGCCAGTTTCAGGCGGTTGGCGCCGAAGGTATTTGTCTTGAGGAGGTTGCATCCCGCATCCAAATACCGGCGGTGAATCCCTTCCACCACCTGCGGATGGGTGAGGTTCCAAAGTTCCGGAAGCTCCCCCGCCTTCAATCCCTCCTCCTGGAGAAGGGTTCCCATCGCGCCGTCAAAAAATAATCGGCCGCGCATTTATGCTGCACGCACAGGCTTTGCTCCCTGGTCAGCCCAATCACCGCGGTGACGGATTTTACCGGAACCAGCATACAGCTTTCTGTCATAGAAAGCCCAATCGTTTTTGCAGCGTCCAGCAGCCGGAGCAATTCCCTCTGGTACTGGATGGAAAAATCCGCATACCCCGGGGAAAAACGGGGACGCAGGAAGTACCCCTGCACAGCCGCTTCCCAGGCCAGTTGATTGCAGCGTTCGTTGCAGTACGCCTCGATCAGGGCGGCGGCGCTTGCCTGCAAGACGACGGCGCGGCTCATATCAATCCGTTCATACCGCGCCATCAGGCGATCCACTCCGGTTCCCAGCGTGGCGGCAAACACAACCACCCGGCTGCATCCGCGTAGGTGGGCGGCAAGCTTTTCACTGCGGATACACAGCCCGGCAAAGGACACTTCTCCCCTTTGTACAACCGCGTCATGCCAGGCGCAAGTACTCTTCGGCTGGGCTGTGCGCTCCAGCTCGGACAGACAGGACTCCATCAGGGCAAGGACTTTTTTGTCTGCCGGCCTGCCGCGGTATCCCAGATACCGCAGAATCTCTTTCCGATTCACCCGCATATCGGCCTACTTCCCGACAATTTCGGACAAATTGCGAAGGATGCTTCCCGCGACGTCCGGTTTGTTCATAGTATAGATATGCACGGCGGTTACGCCGTTTGCAATCAAATCAATAATCTGTTCTGTCGCGTAGGCGATGCCCGCCTGCTTCATCGCCTTGGGGTTGTCGCCGAATTTGTCTACGATTGCCCGAAAACGCGCCGGCAGGGAAGTCCCCGACAGCTCGGTAATCCGTTTGATTTGCCGGCCGTTTGTCACCGGCATAATGCCGGCAATGACAGGAACCCGGATATCCTGCTGTAAAATCCGGTAGAGGAAATTGTAGTAGACGTTGTTGTCGAAAAACATCTGGGTAGTGAGGAAATCGCAGCCAGCCTCCACTTTTTCTTTGAGATGCCCAATATCGTCCGCCATATGCTCGCATTCCACATGGCCTTCCGGGTAACAGGCGCCGCCCACACAGAAGTCCCCCCGCTCCCGGATTTCCCGGATCAGTTCACTGGCATAGCGGTACTGGTTCGGCAGCGGAAAATCGGCATTTTTCGGGATATCCCCGCGCAGGGCCAGGATATTTTCAATTCCATGCGCCTTGAGATCGCCAATGACCTCTGCAACTTTTTCCCTGGTGGAAGAAGCGCAGGTCAGATGTGCAAGCGCGGTTACGCCCCACTCATTCTGCACTTTGGAAGCGATATCCACCGTATGATTGGAAGTTCCTCCGCTTGCACCATAGGTGACGCTGATATAAGAAGGGGAAAGCGCCGCGATTTCTTTTGCCGCACGTTCCACTTTTTCAAAATCCGCATCCACTTTTGGGGGGAAAATCTCACAGGAGATCATCACCTTCCCACTGCCAAGCAGTTCTTTTATTTTCATTCCGATATCCCCGCCTTTTATGATTTTTCTATCCATTTTTTGAAAATTCCTGATTTTTTACAAACAATAGAACCAAATTAGCGAATATTCTCCGGTTCTTTTTCATTATAGCAAAAAACATACGCAGAAAAAATGAATTTCTCCCATTTGCCGGAGATTTTATGAAAAATTAAATTTTTTCACAAAGCAATCTTGACAATGTGGAAAACCCCATGCTATGATAACTCCGATTTAGAACCAAAAGGAGGAACCCGCATTGCGTAAAATTTCCTGCTAACCAATCAAATCCCAACGGCATATGCAATCACGGACAGTCATGCTGTCTGCAATTTGTGCTACATGGGATCAGGCAGGAAACGGGGAATGCGCGGATTTTCCATAGGGATCGTTGGCAAAAGGCGGCGGCTGCCTCTTTTGCCGATGGATAATTCCGATATCCGGAATCCGATTACCGCAGGACAACATGGTTTCCTGCGGTATTTTTGTATTCAGGAGGAATTTCCCATGTCTATTATCTCTGTCAGTCATCTGACCTTTTCCTATGACAGCGCTGCCGACCCTATCTTTTCCGACGTCTCCTTTGAGCTGGACACGGACTGGAAACTCGGCTTTATCGGCCGAAACGGACGCGGTAAGACCACCTTTTTAAATCTGTTGATGGGAAAATACCCCTACAGCGGAACCATTTTTTTCAGGGAAACCTTTTGCTATTTTCCGGATTCCCCGGCAAATCCCAGACTTGCGGCAATGGACGTAGTAAAAGACGTCATCGCCCCGTTCCGGCAATGGGAAACGGAGATGGAACAGCTGCTGAAAACCCCGGACGAAAACAATCTGTCCCGATACGGCGAACTGCTGGAGCGGTATCAATCCCTGGATGGATACGAAACAGAGGCAAATATCCAAAAAGAGGCTGCAAAGCTGGAAATCCCGGAAAGCCTGCTTACCCGTCGGTTTGACACGCTCAGCCAAGGGGAGCAGACCAAGCTGCTGCTCATCGGCATGTTTTTAAAAAAGCACTGTTTTCTGCTCATCGATGAGCCGACCAACCATCTGGACATGCATGGCAGGCAGGTGCTCAGCCGATATTTGAGCGCCAAACATGGGTTCCTGCTTGTTTCCCATGACCGTACCTTCCTCAACGGCTGTATTGACCATGTTCTGAGTATCAACCGGGCCGATATTGAAGTAATGCATGGAAATTTTGACACCTGGCAGCAGCAAAAAGATCTGCGCGATCGCTATGAACTGGAACAGAACCGGAAACTCAAAGCACAGATTAACGAGCTGGAAACGGCGAAACGGAGGACATCCGGGTGGTCGGATAAAGTGGAGGCCACCAAAAAAGGGACGCGTACTGCGGGTCTGCGCCCGGACAGGGGTTTTATCGGGCGCAAGGCCGCCAAAATGATGAAGCGCGCAAAGGTACTGGAACACCGGCAGGAGGCCGCTATTATGCAAAAAAGCAAACTGCTGAAAAACCTGGAGCAATCCGACGCGCTCAGTCTGCACCTGCTTGGACACCCCAAACAGGAACTTATCCAGGTACAGAATCTGGCGATTGATTACGGCGACGGCCCCCTGTTTGCCCCGCTCTCTTTCCAAATCCGGCAGGGGGAACGGATTTGCCTGCAAGGGCCAAACGGGAGCGGAAAATCCAGTATTGTAAAGCTCCTGCTCGGGCAGAAAATCCCCTACAGCGGACGAATCCATCTGGCGGCCGGGCTGAACATCAGCTATGTGGCGCAGGATACCTCCCAGCTCCATGGTTCACCGGCAGAATATGCGGAAAAACTGGGGATTGACCGCACGCTGTTTTTCACCATCCTGCGCAAACTCGGTTTTGCGCGCTCCCAGTTTGAACTGGATACCGCAGACGCAAGCGGCGGACAGAAAAAGAAAATCCTGCTGGCCGCCGGTCTGTGCATCCCGGCGCACCTGTTTGTCTTTGACGAACCGCTCAATTTTATCGACGTCATCTCCCGCATCCAGATAGAAGAACTGGTGCTTGCAGAAAAACCTACGCTTCTCTTTATTGAACATGACCGCGCTTTCTGCGAACATGCCGCCACGAAGACCGTTGTACTCTCCCGCTGACAGCCCGTTCTAATCTCCGGCAGAGGCGGGAAAATGTCTTTGCAGACAGCGCTTCCTGAAAAAGGCGCCCCTTCCAGGCAGATCGGTGCAAACTTCCATGATTTGCGAAAAAACGAGTCATCCCCCTGTTCCCGTCCTCAAAAATCTGTTATAATACGAACAGTTTTGCCGATAGAAAAAAGGCGTTCCCCCTGTCCGGAAAGATTCCGCAGGAGAGGAAGCAGCCAGACAACCTTGTTTTCCAAAGGGCAGCCGGCAGAGTTCCCGACCGTCCATTCCAAACACCGGAGCGATTAACGGGGCATGCCCTGCCGCCGGACAAAAATCCGGAATGGAAGCGGTCACAGAGCACGACGAGCATGCTCGGACGTGTTTTACATGCATCGAAACAAGGCGTATCCGGGAGCTCCTTCACTCGTTCTCTGCCGAACTAAATGGGCTGAAACGGCAATTTTATGTAAACCCAAACCGGGCCGATCATCTTCTGGAGGGGACGCTCGGCTATCCTGTGTATCATCCGCCCGTTCCTGCGGGGAACGCCTCGTTATCCCTGCAAACGGGGGAGTTTTGTAATACACCAGATCTGCACAGGAGATGGCTCCGGACTATCCCGCGAATATACCGGCCGTTATCCGGAAACAACCGGTTCTTCCCGCCGCTGTGCCCGGCGTTTTATCTTGAGTGCAGAAAACAATACCGAAAAATGACTGACAAAGGAGGGCTTCCCATCAAAAAAGCTTCGCTATCCCGTTTTTTACTGCTTTTTTCTCTGGTACAAATTTTTAACAATACCGCTCATCCCATTACTCCGACTGTAATCAACCGGCTGGACATGCCGGATTACATGTTCGGGGTCTGCTATGCCATTATGTCCGCCGCCTATTTCCTGTTTGCCCCGCTGTGGGGGAAAATCAGCGACCGTGTGGGACGCGCAAAAACCATCGCGTTTGTAACCGTGGGCAATTCCCTGGGACAGCTGATTTTTGGGCTTGCTACAGGGCCGGTTTCCCTGGTGATTGGACGGACGATCACCGGAATGTTCGCCGGAGGATACCATGTCTCCGCCATGGCGTATGTCGCGGACATCAGTACATCGGAAAATCTTGGGAAAAACACCTCCATTTATGCGGCCATTATCTCGGTGAGCACCGCGGGAGGATATCTGCTGGGCGGTTTGCTGGGCGACCTTGGCATCGGCGTAACCTTTGGCGCCCAGTGTATCGGACTTATTGCCGCAGGCGCTTTGATTTTCCTGTTCCTGGACAATGCGCAGCAATACGATCGACAAACCCCGATTTCCCTGAAAACAGCGAATCCCTTCAGCGCGTTTGCCGCATCCAAACCCATGTGGTCGACAGGGATCGTCCTGCTCTTTATTGGAGTATTTGCCGCTTCCTTTGCCACAAACGGCTATGATAACGCCTTTAACTACTATATCAAGGACATTTTAAACTTTCCTCCATCCTACAATGGGATAATCAAGGCCCTTGTCGGGCTGATTGGACTGACTGCCAACTTTACGATTAACCTATGGCTGGTTAAGCGGACAGACAACTACAAGTCCATTATCGGGGTATTTTCCCTGTGCGCTTCCTCCCTTTTCTGCGTGGTCCTGACCGGGGGAAATCTCAGCTTTATTGTGTTCAATATTGTCTTTTATATCTTCAACGCCATCTATCTGCCAATCCAGCAGGCCATCGTGGCAAACAGCACGGACAAGGTTACAAACGGAGTCAAACTGGGAATGTTCAATTCCATCCGGGCGCTCGGGATGGTATTCGGCCCTCTGACCGCAGGCTTTGCCTATGCGGTATGGAGTAAACTTCCCTTTGTGCTGTGCGCGGTTTCCTTTGCAATTGCCGTGGTTTCCAGCGTCCTGCTTTTATTCTACCGAAAAAAACACTGTGCCGATCCTGCCGGGCAAAAACTTTCCTGATAACTACAGACACCCTCCTTGTTCCGAAAATTTTGGAACAGGGAGGGTGTCTTTTTACAATCCGCTTTTTTGCAGATGAATCCGCTTCCACTTTCCAGTGCGATATTCCAAAAAGGAGATGAGATAATTGGCCGTCCAGCCAATCGGCACGGCCATCCAGACCATGTGGATGCCAAAGCGCGGGGCCAGGGTGACTGCCAGCACCACACGCAGCCCCAGATTGACCAGGTTTGCAACCGTAAACATGGTCATATCCCCGGCGCCGCGCAGCACGCCGTCCGTGATCATTTTCAGGCCGATCATGACAAAGAACCAGCCCATAAAGCGGATACAGCGGATTCCGGTATCCAGGGCAACCTGCGTGCCGTCTTTATCCAGGAACATGGAGATAATGGGAACGGAGAACAGCTGAAGGACCACACAGAGTATGGCGGCAAAGACGGCGACAATCCCATAGCTGGTATGGTATCCCTTTTTCACCCGTTCCAATTCTCCGGCGCCGATATTCTGCGCAGCATAAGAGGAAATCGCGTTGCCCATGGCTGCCATTGGGACAATGGCAATGCTCTCGATACGCATGGCGGCGGAGTAACCTGCCAGCATTTCCGACCCAAAGCTGTTGACCACCGACTGCACCAGCATCATCCCGATGGAGACGGTGGACTGCTGGAGAATCGACGGCAGGGCAATGCGCGTCATATTCCGCAGTTCTGCAAAATCAAAGCAGACCCCGGTCTTTTCCGGATGCGACCAAAGTTCCCGTAAAAACAGGCAGAAAGAGATCACAGCGGAAACCCCCTGTGCAATCAGGGTTGCCCAGGCCGCGCCCGCCACACCCATATGCAGGGAAACGACCATGTAGAGATCCAGCGCCACATTGAGCACGGAGGAAAAAATCAGCAGGTAGAGCGGAATCCTGGAGCGCCCGAGCGCATTGAACATCGCAGAGAGCACGTTGTACATAAACAGAAACGGCAGGCCGATAAAATAGATGTTCAGATAGGTCATCGCATCCCCCATGATATTGGAAGGTGTACGCAGCATTTCCATAATCGAGGTGCTGAATACGAGTCCCGCTGCACCGAGCAGAATGCTGATGCCCAAAAAAGACAGCAGAGCTGTAGAGACGGAGCGTTTCATCGTACGGTAATCCCTCCGTCCAAACGTCTGGCTGACAATGACGGAAGCCCCCACGCCGCCGCCAATGGCAATGGAGATAAACACGTTGGTCAGGG
>CALDJI010000198.1 GCA_937901805.1 uncultured Clostridia bacterium
GAAATTGAAAAGACTATCCGCGGGGCTGTCAAAAATCACCTGGAAAGCGTCAATCTGTTCGACGTATACCGCGGAGCCCAGGTCGGAGAAGGCAAAAAAAGCGTCGCCTATACAATTACCATGCGTTCTGCCGACAGCACTCTGACAGACGAAGAGGCAGATGGAGCTGTGAAAAAGATTTTAAAGGCACTGGAAAAAATCGGAGTCAGTCTGCGCGCATAAGCGGATTTTTCTTGCTTTCATATGTGAAATGGTGTATGATTAAGAATACATCGGCACATAATTCAATAAGGGGTGAAATGTATGCACGAACCGACTATGACGTTTAAACTCCACGAAGATAAAGAAAGCGAAATGAAGCAGATTCTGACGGCTGTGTATGATGCGCTGACAGAAAAAGGATACAACCCTATTAACCAAATTGTCGGCTATATCCTTTCTGAGGACCCCACATACATCACGACCCATAAAAATGCCCGCAGCTTAATTCGTAGAATCGACCGTGACGAATTGCTTCAGGCACTGGTAAAATCTTATCTGCAAGCGTAATACCTATCTTTCTTTCCGTTTTCTCCCTAAGCGGCCAGGCAATTTTCTGTCTGACCGCTTAGGTTTTCTTCATGGTTTTTTCATTTTACTTTATCTGGTTTTTATGGTATAATAATCAATACAGCCTCAAAATGATTCATTCGATACAAAAAAGGAGGTCAAGCAGATATGGCGGAAAAGAAAACTGAAAAAAAACTGCCGTTTCCCATGTATAAGGGAAAGCCCCTTGTCCGCAGCGGAAACACCCTATACTATGGCGACATGTCTGATGAATACGTCATCATGATGCAAATTCTCTCCACTAAAGACTTCGACGGAGAACAAATTGCGGATAAAGTACAAGTTCAGTTAATGCTGACTGATCCGGAAGTGCGCCCCAAAAAACGTATTGTAAAAAAGAGTGAGCAAGACGGTTTATACAACGCAATGGATATCTCTTCTATTTGGTTGGCAAGAGCTTTGAAAGCAAAAGATTCTTCCGAAAATTAGAAAAATCCCCGCACAGCATTTGTGCGGGGATTTTTAGCGTCCATCTGTTTATCCTGCATACTTTCCAAAAAGAGGCCGGCTTATAAGCCGGCCTCTTTTTGCTTTTCCATATATTGATCGAGAACATGAAAATATTATTGCACATAATGTCCGGTGATTACCAGATTCCCCATATTATCCTCAGAAACAACCACATCAGAAAGTGTTGCCGGCAGGGAAAGTGTCTCCCCTTCCGGCTGGCGCGTAATCAAGTACTCCCCGCTTATATAATACTTCCCTACTGGAAGATGTTCATAATATTCCTCCAGACACCAGTTTTTATGATATAAAATTTGTGCATGCGGTTTCCCCACATAACGGATATGCCAAGGTTCATAGGAAATTCCGGTTTTCGAAGTTTTAAACTGAGGATAGCGAATGATAAAGCCATGTTTCCATCCCTCGGCGGAAATATATTTCGCTGCCTGAGATTTTAAAAATCCTGGACCCGCCAAACCAGACACATAGACATCCATTGCAAGCCCAGTTTCATGCTCGCTTGCCCCAGGCTGCGCAGAGGTTTCACTTCCCTCCTGTGCAAAAACCTCTTCCTGCTCCTGTCTGGAACGATAGGAATTGTTGACATAGAGCTGTTCTCCCGTTTCATTCAACACTGCCCTGCTCAGTTGGGAGTAGGGCTCCAGTACACAGGAATTCATCAACAATCCGGAATCTTTATATTCTTCTAAAGAATAGGAATTTTCTTCAGCCGGATGTTCCGCGTTGACCAGGACCAACGACTGCTCTATTCGGACGTCTCCCCTGTTCAGGAAATCCTCTGTACGGACAGGCTGTAAATCGGTATGGGAAAAGGAAATTTCCCGGAACTCCACCTGACGAAAAGGAATGGAAAACTGCTGCGTCAGGATGAATCTCCAATCATAACGAATGCAAAAAATACCTGTACCAAAAATCAATACTGCTGCAAGAACACAAAACAGAATTTTTTTACCCATTTTCCTTTTCTTCATAAATCACTTTCCTTTCAAAGTATAATCAAACCGTCAGGAAAACACCGAAATTCCACTCCATTGATGGATTGCAGAAGGTCTTACTACACACTGGAATGATTCATGGAAACACAAAAAATACAAAACTTTACATTTATCCCACAACCTGTAAAAGATTATTCACATCACATCATCTAAAAAGTCTTGTCCACTGATTGGAAATCCCTTTGTTTAAACAGTAAGACAGGTTCCCCCAACGTAAAACGGACGGGGAAACTCATACATATGAAATGCAAAAAATTCTATTCTAAGTTGCAGAACAATCTCTATTCCCGGGTGACGTTGCGAATCCAACGATTGGAGCGCAAACGCAGGAAAGCGATAATCACTTTGATAAACTGATCGATTCTGGTACATAAAAAGACAATCGGTGCAGGAAGATTCATCCAAAACGCTGCAATTGCCGACAAAGGAAGCACTATAAGCCAACCGCAGATCAAATCAACAAGAACCACAAAGTTTCCATCCCCTGCCCCGCGGTTAATTCCAACGAAACAGGTCGCCGCATAAGCAGTCGCCCATATGGTGACAGCTCCAAAAACCATGAACTGCTCTGCAACTTCCTTGGTTGCGTCAGTGACATTGTAAAAGGAGACTGCAACGCCACGGATAAGATATACAAACAGTGCTGCAACAAACCCAAAACAGAAAAACAAGACTTGCAGGGTATTGGAATACTTTCTGGCAAGCTGGTAATTTCCAGCGCCCACCGTTTTTCCAATAATGACGCAGGCGCCTGCACCAAGACCCCAGATAAAAATCATAGCCAGTTCCAGCACAACATCCGTCATGCTGTTTGCAGAAACTGCCTGAGATCCAAGGTGCCCCATAATCCCTGCTTTGAAATTTCCGACAAGACCCCATAATAAATCCCCGATAATAATAGGAACGCCGTATTTACCAAAGTCTTTCCACAGATCAAAGTCACTGCGCAAAATATCCCTCGGCTGAAAAGCAACCCGTTTTTCAAAACAAAAAACATAGATAAGTACGACCAGAAATTCCACGACGCGGGTAATCAGAGTGGATAAACCTGCTCCATTGACTCCCATGCGCGGGGCGCCGAATTTTCCAAAAATGAACACATAGTTCATAGATAGATTGACAAAGAACGAACAAATGGATACTACCAGCGCAATTTTGACAACTTCCACTCCGCGCAGCATAGAAAGAAGCGTAGTTGACACAGACATCGTCAAATAGGAAAAACAGACAATCCGCAAATAACCTGCTCCTGCTTCCACAATCGCCTGCTCATTCGTGAACAGGGAAAGGACAAACTGTGGAAAACAAATACAGACAAGCGTAACGAAAGCGGAAAAGGTGAGGCAAACTTTCAACCCAATTGCAAATACAGTACGAATACGCTCCATATCATGTTTACCCCAATACTGGGAAATCAGTACTGCGGTACCTCCAGAGACACCGCCGATAAATTTCCCGACAATGAAGCTGACCTGGTTTGCCAGCGCTACCCCGGAAAGCGCCACTTCCCCCAATTTCCCTACCATAACGGTATCGGACATATTCAATCCGAAAGAAATCAGGTTTTGAAAAGCAACTGGAAGCGCAATGAGCAAAAGGGATTTATAAAAACTCTTGTCTCTGACCATTGTATTTCCCCCTTTATGGAAAACCTTTACTACTTTTATTGTAGCCAGAGTATAAACAATCTGCAAGCGATCCGACAACAATTTTTATATCAAAAATTCAGAAATCATTAACTACATTATCGATATTTTAGATAATATGATTGTATAAAACTAGGATGATTGAATAGAATCCCCTCCTCAGATTTTTGCTTTTGGGAATAACCTGATCATAGAGTTCTTACAAACCAATCTATGCTGAAAAAGATTAGATTTTATACCTGTTTGATAACACGGCACAACAATGGTTTGAGAATCAATGCCAAGCGATGCTTTCTAGAAGATATTCTCCGTTGCATTACAGAAAATTTAATGGTTGTAGGATTTACAATAGCGGAATATCTTCCTTTTGATGAATATAAACTACATAAGTTATTCTGAAAATCAATATATTTACAGAGTAATGTCATTCACCCATTGAATTTGTCGTTTGCAAACCGACAAGATGAACCGTTCCATAGCAGTCGTGCAAAGAGAAAGCCCTGCGCCGGCAAACCGGCATAGGGCTTTCTCTTTAAAATTTCAAAATTCATTGCTTGGACTTCACATATTTTAAATGCGCTTTTTTCTCCCTTTTTGAAACATGAGAATAGGGTTTTAAAAAATTTTCCAATTGAATGATTTCCCGCCTGGAAAGGCGCGGACAAAAACGAGAAACCTTTTTCATTGTACGGCGAAGTTTTCTTTCTTTGATAACGGGACAAAAACCAGTACGTACTTTTACCCGTTTGAGCCGCCCCGGTCCGCAGAATACCACGATCGGATGCATCAGGCGATCTTCCCGGATAGAAAGCACTTTTTTCAAAGCATTGTAATGCGCCCGGTTCTGTGCAATAGGATTATAAAATTCAAATCCCCGGCTCGCAGAAAGTGCATGATACCACTTGGCTGCATCCTCATCTCCGTACACTTCTCCAGAATAATGTTTGCATTCCAAAATAAAAATGCCACGGCGGCACAGACAAAGCAGATCAATTTCCGTAGTAGCCCCTTTTTGATTTGGGAGATACAGGTTCGTCAATACCCGATATGTACCAAATCGGCAGGAAAGTTTTTGAGCAAGCTGCTGCTCTGCATCGCTGCCAATTTGCCGCAGATGCTTTTGCTGTTTTTTCTTTCTTACCAAATTTCGGAAATACCAGAATAAAATCAGGAGTAACAAGAGACAAAAAAAGAAAGAACAGATAATCCAACACCGGTTTTCCAAACAACCACATCCTCCGCAAACGATGATTTTTACTATATCGGGTTTAAAGAAAAAAATCAAGAACATATTTTCTTTGTAAACAAATTTTCAAGCGGATTCCATCTTTTCTCATCCAGTGGTATAATGGAAACGCAAAACTGAAAAAACTGTCAAAAAAGATGAGGATTCTTTTCCAATTTCCCGCAAAAGCATTGTGTTTTATAAAATGTTGGATTTTGCGGAAAATATGAAAAGTATATAAAAGCTGTTTGGAATCCTCAGTTATTCAAAACGGCACAATCGCCCGAAGGAGTGTTCCCGTGAACCGATACAAAAAGTTATTATCCAATACCGTATTATTTGCCATCGGTACTTTTAGTTCCAAAGCACTGGTTTTTTTGCTGATGCCGCTGTATACGGCTGTCCTGTCCACTGAAGAGTACGGCACCGTCGATCTGATTATACAAGCGGGGAACCTATTGCTGCCGCTGGTATCTGTGGGTATTATCAACGCAATTGTCCGTTTTGGACTGGATTCTTCTGTGCGTAAAAGCGATGTCTTTACGGTAGGGCTGACTACAGTCTTTTTCGGTTTCCTCGTTCTACTGCTTTTTAACCCTTTGCTCAAAAAAATTTCCTATATATCTGAAAATATCATACTGATTTATTTATTTGTCCTGATGTCCTGTCTGCGCAGCATCTGTCATCAATTTGTACGCTCAATGGAAATGGTCAAGCTATACACAGTCGATGGTATTTTTAGCACCTTCACTACCATTATGTTCAATATTCTGTTCCTGGTGGTACTCAAACTCGGAATTACCGGCTATGTACTTGCCACAGTCTGTGCAGATTTTCTTTCTGCATTCCTTTTATTCCTCATTGCGCGGCTATATCGATATATCCGTTTTAAAGGGATTAAAAAACAAATTGTCTTCGACATGCTCAAATATGCAGTACCGATGATCCCAAATACCATGTTTTGGTGGATTACCAGTGCTTCCGATCGCTACATCATCTCCTTTCACCTTGGGAATGACGTCAATGGATTGTATGCAGCAGCGTCGAAAATCCCCACGATTATCACCCTATTTTCCTCTATCTTCATGGATGCCTGGCAGATGTCCGCGGTTACAGAAAAGGGAACCATTGAGCGCAACCGCTTTTTTACCAATGTCTTCGGAACCTATCAATCTTTGATTTTTGCAGTCGGTTCCGGGTTGATCCTTTGTTCAAAGCTGTTTACCAAAATTATGGTTGCTCCGTCTTATTATGAGTCATGGAGATTTATTCCATTTCTGATTATGGCAACCTCTTTTTCCTGCCTGGTAAGTTTTTTAGGCAGTGTGTATATGGTTGAGAAAAAAAGTGTCTTGAATTTTCTAACCACCGCAGCAGGGGCAGTCATCAACATCGTGCTCAATCTGCTTTTAATCCCGAAATTAGGCGCAAACGGCGCGGCACTCGCTACTTTTGCCAGTTATTTCACAGTGTTCCTGCTGCGTGCAGTTGACACCAAGCGCTTTGTTAAAATCCGTTTCAGCAGCTTGAAGCTGGCGCTGAATACTCTGCTCCTGCTATCCCAAAGTCTTGTCCTGATTTTTGAAATCCCAGGTTGGATTGTTATAGAAATCGGCATTACTGTCCTGATGTTACTGCTCAATTTGAAATCCATTTTTGAAAGCCTCAGCCGTATTTTTTTCCGGTTTAAAGCAAAAGCTGCCCGCTCTAAGAGAACTTAAGGAAAGGAAGGCATTGAAATGGCTGACATGTTAATCAATCTCTATAGGCTTCCCCAAAACAACTCGCACTTCCCAGAGGAAAACGGAATCCGTATCAAACGCGCCCTTCCCCCGGATAAATCCAAAATCCTTGCATTCATCCGAGAGGAATTCCAGGCAGGATGGGCGGACGAATGCGAACATGCCCTTTCTCATGATCCATGCGGGTGCTATCTCGCCGTCCGGAATGGAGAAATTTTGGGATTCGCCTGCTACGACGCCACTGCTAAAGGGTACTTTGGCCCGACAGGAGTAAAAGAATCGGAACGCCGGCAGGGTATTGGGGCCGCTCTCCTCCACGCCTGTCTGCATGCTATGCGGGAACAGGGATATGGATATGCAATTGTCGGCTGGACTGCCAAAAGCGCAATCCCTTTTTATGAGAAAGAAGCCGGTGCGGTACTGATTGCAAATTCAGAGCCGGAACAGAGTATTTACTCTAATATGATCGATCAGTAAAGATAAAAAATCCTGGCAGAAATACTGCCAGGATTTTTTATTGAAAGCGAATTTTTCTTTGTTCGCACAACCGGATTTCCTGCAAAAAGAAATCAATAAGACTGTACTACTTCCATTTTTTTAAGCCGGCGCATTTCCGCGGCAATAAACAGTACGGAAAGCACTGCAGCCACGCTATCCGCCACAGATCCTGCATACATGACTCCATCAATCCCCCACAGCATTGGGAAAAGGATAATCAGAGGAAGCAGACAGATGATCTGCCTGGTCAAAGAAAGGAAGATTCCCCTGCTCGCCTTGCCGATAGAAGTAAAAAAGTTTGAAGTAATCGGCTGGATCCCGTTTAAAAATGTACAGAACATATAGATTCGAAAATACCGTTCGGCAAAACGGAAATATTCTTCACTTCCAGTACCGAAAATACTGATAATCTGCTGTGGAAACAACTGAAAACACAAAAAGCCAATGATAGAGATAACCGTCGCTGCAAATTCTGCCCGGAAAAAAGTTTCACGCACCCGCTTGTATTGTCCAGCGCCATAATTGAAGCTGACTATCGGCTGTAACCCCTGGGAGAGACCAATGACAAAAGAAAAGAAAATCATTCCGACTTTTGCAATGATTCCAGCACAGGCCAGCGGAATTTCGCTTCCATAGGAGGAAAGCGCCCCATAAAAAGTCAAGGTGTTATTCATGACAACCTGAACCACCATCATGGCGAGCTGGTTAAAACAATTTGCAGCCCCGAGCGCCATAGTCCTGCCGACATAACGCCACCTGGGACGAAATTCCCTGAAGGTGAGCGTCACAGAGCGGTAATGCAGCAGATACCACGCCGCCATCAGCGCGGAGACAACCTGCCCAATCACGGTAGCCCAGGCCGCGCCGGCAATTCCCCATTCGAACACCAAAACAAACAGCCAGTCCAAAACCGTATTTAAAATGGCGCCGGAGAGCATACACATCATGGAAAACTTGGGGCTTCCATCCGCACGGATCAAATGGCTTCCGCCATTGGAAAAAATCAGAAAAGGGAATCCAAGTGAAGTAATGCCTGTATAGATCAGGGAATACTCTAGGACATCCGGAGTCGCCCCAAAAGCAAGGGCTTTAAAAAAATCCTCACAAGGATAGACATCAGCACCCCCAGAATCACGAGCATGGAAACGGCATTTCCGATAAAATGGCCCGCCTTTTCCCGCTCCCCCGCGCCAAGGGACAAATTGAAGTTTGCAGCGCCGCCGACGCCCAGCAGCAGGGCGATCGCCGTGGTAATAGTTGTCAGCGGGAACGCCACATTGGTCGCTGCATTCCCCAGCATGCCAACGCCTTGCCCTATAAAAATCTGATCAATGATGTTATACAGCGATCCAACCAACATCGAAATTATGCTTGGGACTGCAAATTTTAACAGCAGAGAACCAATTTTGTCCCTGCCAAGCGGATTCTCTCTTGCTACTTCCACACAATCACTCCTGTTTCCTCTTTTTTGCATATCCTGTTCTTACTTTCGAATACAGGCGGGCGTTTACAGCGTAGTACAGACAAAATTCCATTCAAATGAAAGGACAGCGCCTCCATTTTCCAGTGAAAATACCGTTTTTCTGCTTCAAACGCCCGTTTTTTGACCAAATATTTACCAGAATAGCGTAGAAAATCGCAAAAATCAAGGTTTTTTAAGACGGTAAACCAAATTTCTGCAACTATGCCAGAAAATGAAAAACGGACACGAGCAAAATCCGTGTAGATGGCACAAATATTTTGAATTCTAATTACTAAGGCCTTCAGAAACATTCCAGTTTCTTCCTAAAAAAGCCCATCTCCTTTTTGGAAAGCGTTGAACCAGACTGCCTATCAAAAAGGAACAGGATAAATCCATTTTGTCAAAACAGGCGTTCAAACACCGGTACGTGCAGGCATCCGTCTCTATCTGCATCAGAGGGAGGGTTTCCCAAAAGACTGAAAAAACTGCCTGAAGAACCACTTCCTGCTGCGAGATATCAACATCTACTACGCTATTCTCCCCCTACAAAGCAGAGACAGCGTTTGAGAACGAGGAAAATCCCTGTTCCAGAACAGGAGATGCCTCCCCATTACAAAGGGAGGAAAAACAGCAGTGAACACAGCAGGGCGACGCCTGCGCCTGCCAGGACGTCGGAAAGATAGTGGACGCCTGCCAGCACCCGGCTTGCCCCAACGAAACCCGCAACCAGAAGCATCCCAGCGCCATAGCAGGGGGAAAGGTAGCAGCAGGCGCATGCAATCACCCAGGCGCTGGCGGTATGACGGCTGGGAAAACTCTTCCCCGCCCCGCTCTTTTTGGGAATCAGGGGAGAATACCCAATTGCATCGTAAGGGCGTATCCGGTTAAAGACATTACGAAAGATTGTTACAATCATAAAACAAAATGCCGGAACTGCAAGAAACAACCCAAGCTTCCTGCTGCCGGAAAACAGCAGGAACAAAGCCGTCCCGATATACAGGAAAATAACGGCAATTGGGAGCAATTTTGCCGATAAAATTATAATTTTTTTAACAGTCGGCCGACTCTCGATTGTTTTCACACAGGCGGCATAGGGAAATTTCATCTTTGCACGCTTCCCTTCGAATGGTTTACAACTCTTCCCGCATAGGATATGATACTAAAGACTAGGCAAAAGATCCAGTATAGATACCGAAATGAACAAGAAGCGAAGAGCAGAAAATATGTAAATTTTTTGTTAATATACTCTTTTGGTATTCTTTGTTTTGTGATTTTTGACTTGTACTATCTTATGCAAATTTTCCACCATAAAAATTATAATTTCTACTGAATCGTCAGAAATTGAACTTTTTTTAGGAAATACTGCCGGCAATTTTCCCTTTTTTCGCCTTCTTTCCCCTTGTCCTTCGTCAATTTGGCTATTGACCGGCGGTCATTCAAGGCATAAGATGGTACTATTCATAAAAGTAGGTGGAAATGGAGGGAGTACCTTGCAGGCTATTCCACTGGAAGGGGAAGACAAACGTGCGCGCATCGAACAGGCTGCACTTTCGTTGTTTCTCCAAAACGGAATTGAGAACACCTCAGTCAATCAAATCACGAAGCAGGCCCAAATTGCCAAGGGAACCTTTTATCTCTATTTTAAAGACAAGGACGAGCTGGTACGAAACTCTTTCATTCATGAGAATTTAAAAACTTTGGATCAAGCGCTCAGACAGTCACAAAACCAGAGCAGCCGAACCGGCCTTTCCTGGACCTCCTGTTTTGTGACCGCCCTGATGGATTTTTATGAGCAGCATCCACAAATCCTCTGTTTTGTCCAAAAAAATAAAGATTTATGCGCTTTTTCATCTTTTTTGGAATCAGACGCCCTGCTTGCGGACACTCCATGTATCCGTACATTTCTATCCGGACTGTCCACACCCAGAGAATCCAAAAAACTGGCGCGTATGCGCTTTCTAATGATTATGGACATCCTTACCTCTGTTTCCTATTTATTATACAGCGGAGGGAAATCAGAAAACCGGGAAAGCCTGAGAACCATGGCACTGGATATTGTCGGCCAGATATGCGGACAGCAATCCCCGGGCTTTTTAGAGGAGGAAATCAAATGAGCTATCAAATCGGCCTGGATGTCGGTTCCACCACAATCAAAGTAGTGGTACTCGGCGAACAGGGAGAAGTCCTGTATAAAAGCTACGAGCGGCACCGCTCCCGGGTACGCTCCCTTGCGCTTGAAAAAATAGAATCCCTGAAAGAACTTCTGGATGGACACGAACTGCGGATCGCCGTAACCGGCTCTGCCGGACTGGGTCTTGCCAAAGAAGGCGGCATCTCCTTTGTGCAGGAGGTATTCGCCACAGCAGGGGCTGTCAAACGCTTTGAACCGGATACGGACGTTGTCATTGAACTGGGTGGAGAGGACGCTAAAATCATCTTTTTGCAGGGAG
>CALDJI010000199.1 GCA_937901805.1 uncultured Clostridia bacterium
CGGCGAGAATAATCGGGATATCAGCCGGATCATATTCCAGAAAAGCAGTTGCAGGGAATATCGGAAAATGGATCACCCATACCAGGATAATCGAAACTGCGGAGAGCAGTCCCAGTGTAGTAAGTTTGCGTGTGTTAAAAGTTTTGTTCATGATATCTCCTCCGTTTGGAGCCTGTACCAAGGAAAATAAGAAAACGCCCATGAATGGAAAAAACGTTCATGGGCGTTATGCGTTTTATGGAGTTGATAAAACTTCCATAATCCGTTTCTTTCATCCGGACTATACCGTCGGTTGTGGAGTCGCACCACATCGGCATGCAAAGCATGTTCGCGGACTGAAAGGACGCCTGTCCTTATCACCGCCGGTGAGGAATTGCACCTCGCCCTGAAACAGACACTGAATTTATTCTTATTATAGTTTTCTGTCAGTTTTTTGTCAAGAAATCTTTCCGGACTGTTTTGGTATGGGGAAACAGCGGCGGGGAATAACAACATTAGGTTCCCTTTTAGGGTTCGAGCGATCCAAAAAAAGGGAATAAAATGAAAAGAACACGGTAAGGAGATGAGAACATGCAAACTGGAATTTATGGGTATATCCGTGTATCCAGTACGGATCAGAATGAGGACAGGCAGTTGCTTGCCATGCAGAAAAAAGAAATCCCCTTTAAAAATCTGTATATTGACAAACAGTCCGGGAAGGATTTTGAACGTCCTCAGTATAAAAAGATGGTCAAACGCCTGAAAAAAGGCGATTTGCTTTATATTTTGAGTATTGACCGTTTAGGACGCAACTATGAGGAAATTCAGCAGCAATGGAGAATTTTAACCAAGGAAAAGGGGATCGATGTCTGTGTTTTGGATATGCCGCTTCTGGATACGCGCAATGGGAAAGATCTGATGGGTACATTTATTGCGGATCTGGTGCTGCAAATCCTCTCTTTTGTCGCGCAGAGCGAACGGGAAAATATTAAAAAAAGACAGGCGGAAGGGATAGCTGCGGCAAAGGCAAGGGGGATTAAATTCGGCAGGCCGTCCCATCCGCTTCCAGATAATTTTTTTGAAGTATACCATGCGTGGAGAAATAAAAAAATGACACTTCAGCAGGCGGCAAACGCCTGTGAAATGCCAGTAGGTACTTTTTATGCAAAAGCAGTTAAATGGGAAAAGGCAAAACCTTTTGAAAGGAATTGATTTACAAAAGTGTACTTTTTTGTAAATTTAAAAAATTGCCTTTTTCCATATAAATCATACTACATATTTTTTATTTTTTCAAGTATTCCCCAAATTTTTTCAGGTGTTTTATCACACTTTTCCAATTTTGGAAAAGTACACCTTTTTAAATCGATAAGGGGGGATTTTAGAAACATCAGGGTGATCGTTGGTTGCAGCAATAAAGATGAGCAATCCCGCATCGGCACCTGTTTCTTTTTCCCAGGCTGTTGAATCGGGGAATTTTCTGAATGCCTCCTCGGAAAAAGAAGGCGATTCGGAAAGACTTGAAAAGAGGAAGAGATATGAAACAAACAGTGAGAAAAATCCGTTTCCTGTCTGCACTGGTTGCGCTCATAGTGGTTTTTTCTACAGCGTTTTCTGTGTTTGCGCTGCCGGATACCCGGACAGATCCTGAAAAAGAACCAAAGCCGCCGGTAATGGTAGCGGAAAATTCCGGGTATAATGAACAAACGGAACAATATGATTTGTACTTGACGTTGACAGAAACCGCAGGTTCCGAAGTACAGGCGGTCATCAGCGATCCAATTGCAGAGATGATTGCCGAGTATCCGGGCTATACCATGCCGGGAGACAGTTACCCCATACATGTAGTCATCCGCAATGAATCCGGACATACCTATGCCTATCGGCCGGGCAGTTTTGTACTGGGAACTGCGGATCCGGTAGAAACAACTCCGGATGTGCCGTTAACCTCCTTTGTCGGATTTGATGGAAAACAGATCCCACTGACCTATATCGGAGCAATCCCAGTGGCAGATAAATCCATTTACAGCGGCTTGTACGGGAAAAGCGGTTCCGCTCAGGTGAGCCTGGATATGCTGTTTGCCATTTATGATGTATTGGAAGAAAAAGGATATACCGGGGAAAATGCTTTGAGCAGTTATATGCTTTCCTATTATAACAACCTGTATCAAACCGCTTTCCTAAGTTGGGAAGAGATGCAGAAGGATTCGGCAACCTGGAACAAATTCATCAATGCAACAGCAAATTGGGGAAGAAATTCCCAGTATGAGACTACCGCAGAAGAACTGGACAGTCTGATTGCACAATATCCTGAATGGGACGATTATATTTATGTCACAGATCGGAAGAATGGGAAACTGGAAGTACAGCTGAAATTCCCGGAACAGGAGATGGCGGCGCTCAGCTACAATGTGTTTTATCAGGAGTTGTTTGCCGTGGCGTTTGGGGATGAATGCACGCAGATGAATCCCAATAGAAACACCGTCTTTACCCGTTCCCGCGGCGTAGGGGATTATATGTCGGATAAGACGCTTCAGTCTCAGGCAGATACTTATTTTGCCGGCCTGGAAAATGCGGATTGTATGGAAACGGGTAGTGCCGTTTCTTTTGATACAGTACTTACTCTGGATGGCCCGGGAATGGGGAATGCCTACCAGTACTATGAATTCTCTTATTGGAACGCTCTTTCTTTTGAACAGCTTGATACTTCCTACCAAATTGTTCATCAGTACTATACCAGTACGGATGGCGGAGAATATACTCTGGATGGGACCGTAGAGGAAACTCCGGTATCTGGGGGGCTGGTAGGGGATGTTGTTTCCCTGTCGGAATTGAAACAGCAGCCGGTCTATCAGGAAAAAAATTACGAATACCGCGGAGAACCGGGGGAAGTCACGCTGGTTCTAAACCCGGATGAAAACAGGATTGTCCTGAATTATTACCGGGATGTTTTGACACCGTCCGTTCCGGAAAATCCAGAAGACCTAACCCCGGAACCGCCGCTGCCCGATATCCCGCAGGAACAGCCTCCGCAGACAGGGGATACCGGCAACCTGGAGTTTTGGGCGGCCCTTTTTACACTTGCTTCCTGCGGTCTTGTGACAACAGTGTTCTATCGTAGAAAAAGAACCATAAAATAAGATGTCTTTCGATCATAAAACCGCCTCTGGAGTTTCCAGAGGCGGTTTTATGATCGAAAGACTGTCAAAAAAGCTGTTTTTATGGTATAATCATCACGGCAAAAGATTTTCATGGGATTTTATGGTTTTATTGATAGAAAAACAGGGGATTCTGTTTGCAAATGAAGATTTCATCAGAAAAAGTCAGGAAAAATCACTCCATTAGAGCTTGAAAAATTTGCCGCATGCGAATGTGAAATTGGGGACGGATTTGCGTCCGGAGAAGGGAAGAACATAGAGAATATGAAATATAACGAATTACCTCTTTCTCATGAAATAATACAGGCAGTAGAGAAAATGGGCTTTACTGAAATGACGGAAGTTCAGCAGAAAGCGATTCCGCCCATGCTGGAGGGAAAGGAAATCATGGCCAAAGCGCCTACCGGCACGGGGAAGACCTGCGCGTTCGGCATCCCGATGATTGAGCGGCTGAAACGGGAGGAAAAATCCGTGCAGGGTCTGATTCTGGCGCCGACAAGGGAGCTTGCTATCCAAATTCGGGATGAGCTGCGCCAGCTCTGCCAGTTTTGTTCCGGCGTACGGGTATGCGTCGTCTATGGCGGGCAGCCCATGAAAACCCAGGTGGAGCAGCTGAAAAAGGGCCCGCAGATTGTAGTGGCTACTCCCGGGCGGATGATTGACCACATGAAGCACCGCAATATCCAGATAAACCGCGTCTCGGAGATCGTCCTAGACGAAGCGGATAAAATGCTGGATATGGGATTTTATAAGGATGTCAAATGGATTTTGGATCGCTGCCCGAAACAGAGCAAACTCTCCATGTTCTCTGCGACAACCTCCCGCGAAGTGATGGATATCAGCTGGCTTTACCAGCGGGATCCGGAGGAAATCGTCGTTCTCCCGGTGGAGGACAATAAGCCGAAGATCACCCAGTACAGTATTATGAGCAGCGGCAGCCGTAAAATTGCGGATTTAATCCATATCATTCGATACTATGAGTATAAAAAGGCAATGATTTTCTGCAATACCAAGTATCAGACAGCAAGTCTATGCCGCCAGCTCAATGAATACGGCCTCCCCTCGGAGTGTATCCACGGGGATATGATGCAGTCGGCACGAAATCAGGTTATGCAGAAATTCAAATCGGGTTCTGTGGATTACCTGGTGGTCACTGATGTTGCGGCGCGCGGGATCGATGTGGAGAATATTGAGGCGGTCTTCAATTTTGATTTGCCCCAGGAAAATGAGTACTATACCCATCGGATTGGCCGGACGGGGCGCGCAAAGCGGAAAGGCGCAGCCTACACTTTTTATTCGGAAGATGAGCGCTTCCGCCTGCGGGATATCATTAAGTATACAAAATCAGACGTCACGCCGGTGACTGTGGACGAACAGGGAAAAATCACACCGGTAAAATAAAGAACAGCCCCCAAACGGGGGCTGTTCTTTATTTTACCAATCCTGCAAGGATTTCGGCTTTTCTTTTGGAAACGTCTGTCTCCCGTATTTTTTTACGCAGTGGCAGGATATAGGGGGCGGAAACGGAGAGCTCGTCGATTCCCATAGCCAGAAAGGTTTCCGTCAAGGAGAGATCCGCGCCCAGTTCCCCGCAGATTCCAATCCAAATCCCATTTTTATGGGCGTTTTCCGCCGCCATTTGGATTAGACGGAGAACCGCCTTATGGTGGGGGTTGTAAAACCGTTCCAGCTTTTGGTTCTGGCGGTCGATTGCAAGGGTATACTGCGTCAAATCGTTGGTGCCAACGCTGAAGAAATCCACTTCTTTTGCAAGTTCATCGCTGATTAGAGCGGCTGCCGGGGTCTCAATCATGATCCCCAGTTGGATAGAGTTGTCAAATGGGATATTTTGGGAATCCAGCTCGTCCTTGACTTCGGATACAATCCGTTTGATTTCCTGCACTTCTTCCACGCTGGTGATCATCGGGAACATAATGGCAATTTTTCCATAGGCGGAAGCTCTCAGCAGGGCGCGCAGCTGGGTTTTGAAAATTTCCGTCCGATCCAGACAGATACGGATGGCCCGGTATCCCAGTGCGGGGTTTTCCTCGGCCGGCATATCAAAATAATCGATCTGCTTGTCTGCGCCGATATCCAGTGTACGGATGACGACTTCTTTACCGGCCATGGTTTCGGCAACTTGCTTATAGGCAAGGAACTGCTCTTCCTCGGTCGGGTAATCGCTGTTTTCCAAATAGAGGAATTCGCTCCGGAACAACCCGATCCCACCTGCATCGTTTTTGAGTACCGCACCGACGTCGGAGGGGTTTCCAATATTGCAGAAAAGCTTGATGCTCTGTCCATCCAGGGTCACGTTCTCCTGGCCCTTGAGTTGCTGCAGGAGGGCACGCTGTTGTAAATCCTGCTCCTGTTTCTCCTTCATCTGGGAGAGGGTCTGTTCATTTGGATTCAGATATACGGTTCCGGTAAACCCATCGACGCAGGCGATCATCCCGTCATATTCCGGTTTCAGTTCGGCGCCGATGCTGATTACAGCCGGGATGTTCATCGTTCTTGCAAGAATTGCGGTATGGGAATTGGTAGAACCTTTTGCAGTTACAAATCCTAGGACTTTGTCTTTATCCAGCTGAACAGTCTCACTGGGGGCCAGATCTTCTGCCATAACAATCACAGGATCCTTGGAAGTAAAACTCCGGTTTTGCCCGCCTCCCAGAATGGAGATTACGCGTTCGGAGATATCTCGAACGTCTGCCGCACGTTCTTTCATGTAAGCGTCGTCCATGGCGGCAAACATCTGTGCAAAATTATCCGCAGTCGTTGCCACGGCAAATTCTGCATTGACATTTTGCTGTGTTATGATATTGGTTACAGAATCACAGTAATCTGGATCTTCGAGCATCATCTGATGGATCTGAAAGATCATGGCGTTTGCCTCTCCAACTTCGTGCAGGGCCTTGTGATAAAGTGTTCCCAACTGGTCGGAGGCCAGCGCTTTTGCCTGATCAAACCGCGCAATTTCAGCTTGAGCGTCCTGTACGCGCTGGCGTTTGACTGTCTGTTCTTTTTTTCAATCCCGCCAAATACCCCTTTACCAGTAAAAACAATCATGGTACTCCTCCAGTCCGTCCTGTGCAGGCATGTCAATCCGGAAAGAAATCCTCGGATTGACATATGCAATTACAGGTTATTTTTGAAAAAAGCTTCCATGCTCTGTGCTGCGTTTTCTTCATCTTCCCCTTCGACAGTTACATGAAGGGTTTCTCCCTTTTTGGCTGTCAGTCCCATTACGGCAAAGATGCGTTTCGCGTCTGCTTTTTTGCCTCCCTTTTCCAGAGTGATCGTGCTTTTAAACCCAGCGGCCTCTTTTACCAGCAGTCCCGCCGGACGTGCATGGATCCCCTCTGGATCTGTGATGACATAATCAAATGTTTTCATGG
>CALDJI010000200.1 GCA_937901805.1 uncultured Clostridia bacterium
GGATCACCGGAAGCAGGGCACGCTCTGCCAGTGCTCCGTGTCCGATTTCACGCCTGCCTGGTCCGCGGCTCGGTTTGGTTTCACCGACAGAATAGGAGGGGAAATTGTACTGGTGCATATATCTCTTTTCTGTTTCCTCGTCAATCCCGTCAAGCAGCTGTGCTTCGCTGACCTGTCCCAGGGTTGCAATGGTAAGTACCTGGGTCTGTCCGCGGGTAAACATACCGGAACCATGGACACGGGGAATCAGGCCGACTTCTGCTGCGAGCGGACGCATTTCGTCCAGTCCTCTGCCATCGACACGCTTTCCATCGTCGAGCAGCCAGCGGCGGACAATATATTTCTGAAGCTTATACATGACTTCATCGAATTTTTCAATGTCATCCGGATAAACCTCATCGAATTTCTCGTGGATTTCCTCCATGATCGGGGCAAGTCTTGCTTCGCGGACATTTTTATCGTCCGTATCCAGTGCATAGCGAACCTTGTCAATCGCAAACTCCTTGATATCGTTATAGAGCTGCTCGGGCAGTTCCTGGGATTCAAAGGTAAATTTCGGCTTGCCGATCTGCGCTTTGATCTCGTTGATAAACGCCACGATTTTCTTGATTTCCGCGTGCGCTTTCTTAATGCCGTCCATCATGACGTCGTTTGGAACCTCGTTTGCCCCCGCTTCAATCATGACGACTTTCTGCTCGGTTGCAGCAACTGTGACATACATATCAGAGACTTTGCGCTGCTCAAGGGTGGGGTTGAGGACAATCTCCCCGTCCACCAGGCCCACGACTACGCCGCCAATCGGGCCGTTCCACGGGATATCTGAGATGGACAGAGCCACGGAGGTGCCGATCATGCCGGCGATTTCCGGAGAACAATCCAGATCAACGGACATTACCGTCATCACGACGGAGACGTCATTTCTCATATCTTTCGGGAAAAGCGGGCGGATGGGGCGGTCAATCACACGGGAGGTAAGGATTGCCTTTTCAGTCGGGCGGCCCTCCCGTTTGAGGAAAGAACCGGGGATTCTGCCCACTGCATAGAGTTTTTCTTCAAAATCTACAGAGAGCGGGAAAAAGTCAATCCCCTCCCTTGGCTTTGCAGACGCGGTGACATTGCACAGGACCGTGGTATCGCCATAGCGTACCAGGCAGGAACCGTTTGCAAGGCCGCACATTTTTCCGGTTTCAATCACCAGTTTGCGCCCGCAGAGTTCCGTTTCAAACACATGGAAATTTTCAAACATGAACTTTCTGCCTCCATTTCATTTTTACAGGTCTTATCGTTTTTTGAGACAGGCACGGTTTAGCAATAAATCCGAACTTCACACACAGGGTCTGAAATCCCGATTCACTGCTAAATCCTACATTCTGCCTCAGTTTAGTATTATAGCATAAAATCCAAGAAAAAAGCAACGCAGAAGCGTAAAAAAAGCCGCCTTCCCTGCTCTTTTTTTGATTTTTCCATCACAAATGTGCAGAAAAATCAAAACTTTTTTCGATTCTTGATTTTTTTCTTTTCTTTTCCGTCCTGCATGCTATGATAAAGACAAAAGCCCGCTTTTCATTTAATAATGGAGGAGTTGTGTGTAATGAGCAAAGAATTTCTCAGCACCCGCCTTGCGGATACCATTGTAAAACGTTTTCCCAACCCGGATACCTATCCCTTTAAGTCCTGGTGCTACAGCCAGGCGTTTGCCCTGCTTGGTTTTTGCCGGCTGTATGAGGACACTGCAAACCCCGTCTACCGCGAATATGTCCTGCGTTATGCACAGCGCCATGTCCTGGATGACGGCACCATCCCCCGCTTTCATGCGGACAGCCTTGACGACATGCTTCCCGGCGCAGTTCTTGCCTGGGCTTACCGGGAAACGGGACGGGACGCTTATCGGACGGCCTGCCATACCATCTATCATTCCCTGAAAAATTATCCCCGCAACCGGGAGGGGGGATTCTGGCACAACCGGGTGGAAACTCCGGGGGAAATGTGGGTAGATGGCGTCTTCATGGAGGGGATGTTCCTGCTTGCCTATGCCCGGGAATTCCCGGAACACGCCGCAGACTGCTATGATGAACTGGCAAATCAGCTGGACTGTATCTTTGCCCTGTGCCACAAGTGGGGAGGGCTTCTCTGCCATGCGCACAGCGAAAATCCGTCCTGCGGATGGGCAGATCCTGTGACCGGGCGTTCTTCCGATGTATGGAGCGAAGGGCTGGGCTGGTATACCATGGTATTGACCCATGCAGTGCGGGCGCTCCCGGAACTGCACCCAGCGCACAGCCGCCTACGCGGACGTCTGCGGGAACTGATGGATACCCTGTGTACCCTGCAGGGGGCAGACGGGCTGTGGTACCAGGTCGTCGATTGCCCGGAGCGCCCGGACAACTGGACAGATACCTCCGGCAGCGCGATGTTCCTCTATTCCATGATGGAGGCATCCGTCCTGTTCCCTTCCCATCCGCAGGCGTGGGATACGGCAGTACATACCGGGCTTGCCGGGCTATCACACAGAATCCGTCCGGATCGAAAAGGGGAACTGGACATCCTTGGCGCATGCGACGGCGTCTGTGTGCAGA
>CALDJI010000201.1 GCA_937901805.1 uncultured Clostridia bacterium
TGAGTATAAACTGATGAATGATCAGAAAAAGAATAGAAGATAAAATGATAGCTGCAAACAAAAAGGGATGAGAATTTTCTCACCCCTTTTTTGCTTAAAGATAACAGTCGATTTTTCTGGAACAACCAATTCCCAGAGCCCCGGGACCGGTGTGGCAGGCAATGCTGAGGGCAAGCGGATCGCAAAAAGTAATCTGTTGCCCGAATTCCAACTCAATTGTTTTACAGAATTCCTTTGCGTCTGCACCTCTGTCGGTGTGTGCTACATAGAGCCGTACCTGATCAATACCCCCAAAACGGGTTTCAATATCATTGCGCAGGGCGTCGATCATAATCGAACGGGCCTGCTTTTCACTCCTAGCCTTTGCAAAGGCGTCCAGCTTTTCCCCTTGTATCTGGAGGACGGGTTTGATTTTTAAAACAGTGGCAATTGCCGCTGCCGCCGGAGTAATCCTTCCGCCTCGTTTCAGGTATTTTAGGTTATCCAGCATGATATAGATGCTGGATTCAAATTTTGTTTTTTCCAAAATTTCTTTGATCTCATCAGCATTTTTTCCGGCTTTGACAAGCTGAAGAGCATCCATGACAGATTGCCGCATAGTTGCAGAAATCCTCTGATTGTTGACAACCTGGATGCGTCCGCCATAGTCTTCAGCGAGAGTCGTTGCGGTGGCACAAGAACCGGACAGTCCGCTGGACATTGGAATATGAATCAGGGCATCATGATTTTCTAAAAGTTTGTCCCACAAATCAAGGATATCGCCGATAGCCGGCTGAGAAGTGGAGATTTTCTCGTCGTTTTGCAGTCTTTGATAGAAATCTGTCTGTGAGAGGTTTACATCCTCATAAAAAGTTTCCTCATTGATGATAAAAGGCATGGGGAGGACGGAAATACCAAGCTTTTTTGCAGTTTCTTGTGTGATTCCGCTATTACTATCCGTAACAATTGCAATTTGCTGAGACATGATGCGACTCTCCTTTTTCAGTCTCTCCAGGTTGAAGATTCTACACACAGCCTATTTAAGGCGTTAATCAAGATGATAATGCGGTCAAGTTTTCTTGTCAAGTAATGTTGGTAATTTTAATACAATATTAAAATTAAAGTGGATTTGGGGTCTTGACAGAAAAGAATCATCCGCTATAATAAATTTTGGTTCAATTAGTTCTATTCAAAACCGTTTTAATTTAAACTATTTTTGCGGGGGGGACAGATGAATGGGCAGAGCCACGGATTTTCTGGTAAACTTGCGGGGAATTGTAAAATTGCATGAAAGTATGTTGAAAGAGATCTGTGAACAGTATCATCTTTCTTTAATAGAGGCGACGATTATCAGTTTTTTGTATAATAATCCGAAAAAGGACACTGCGGCAGATATTGTGGAACTGAGAATGCTTTCTAAAG
>CALDJI010000202.1 GCA_937901805.1 uncultured Clostridia bacterium
TCTCCATGGATGTGATTTTTCATCTGCTGGAGGAGGATGTATTCCAAGCCTATATGGATGATTTGTTTACGCTGGCAAGCAAATACGTTGTCATCTATTCCAGCAATCATGAAGAATATACAAGATGGCCGGAGTATAGACATCGCAATTTTACTGGATATGTAGCAAAGCACCATCCTGAATGGGAACTGATCCGTTATATTCCCAACAAGTATCCTTATATCATTGGGCAGGAGGAAATGACGTCTGCGTCAGATTTTTATATTTACAAAAAATCGAACAAGGACATTGTTTGACAAGGAGACCATGCACCGGTTGAGCGCTTTCTATTACGCATATGGAGCCTAACCTCGGCAGGTGCAAATACAATGACTGATGGATGAAATGAAATGAATAAGCATATAAAAACGATTTGTACTACGGGGCTCATACTTTTAGCCAGTGTTTATTTAACGTTTATTGTGGATGTGTATACGTTAAATACTTGGTTAAAACGCATATTTGTATTTTGCTATTTTGTTGTGGCGTCTTGTGCTGTTTTGTATGTCAGAAATAAATTTTTAGCATACAAAAAACGCGCCGGGAGCATCAATTTCTATCCGGTAGCTGCTTTGCTGGGGGTAGTAGTGCTTTTTTGTGCGCAGACATTTTTCTTGCCGACGGCGCAGGAACAGGATATAACCATTACTGCGCTGCCGACAGAAGAAATGGGAACGTATGGTGAGGTTTGGCTGACACAGGTTGCAGTTGATGGAAAAGATATTCCGCTTTCTGAGGTGACCGTCACACAAAGTAATGGATGGACCTATGCTGCTGAGTATGATGACTATGTGTTTTATCCCGATGAGAATGCCGACAACAGACTCGAATTTGAAGCTGCTGCGGAATGTATTGAGTTGACTTTTGGCAAGAACGCCTGGTCGGGATCCGTAGAAGTATCCAATGGACTCCAAGAGCCTGTGGTCATGGAATTATTTTCTGATGGAGGGGACTCAGATAAGGAAATTTGCACGATCACAGGCAGCAGGCAGTATTCTGTTTGGGAACGTACGCTTTATAATGCGGGAGCTGCAGTGGTTCTGATGGCCCTGATAGAAATTGTCCTTAGCTTTATTTATCGTAAAAGAAATGGAGAAATTAAGAAAATAAAAATGACCCCAGTGCAGTGGGGAGTAGCCATATTAGCCGGAAGTCTTTTTTTGGCTACATTTCTTTGCTTTAATCCTGAATTATATACAAGAGGGGAACCGTATGTAGTCCAGGTAACAACACTCAATGAAAAAAATGCGAATTGCAGAGGATATGAAGCTGAAGTATACGTAAAAATAGATGATATGTTGTCATCGGCGGTCAAGCAAAAAGATGACGGGTGGCAGCTAGCAGATGGTGCTGTATACTATTGTACAAGCCCGGGGGAATCGATTACTTATGAATTTGATTCCAGTGATGAAAATGAGATCATCCTAAAAAAGCATCCTTACGCTGCTATGGTGGCAGTAGAATATGATGGCGTAGAAAATATCTATGACTGCTATGCCGAGGAAATTGGGGAGGAAGTTATTTCTCTGCCGCAAGTAGCCGTGTTGAAATCTGAAGCAACGATTGCCGGAGTGATTGTTGCTGTGATTGCGCTGTTTTGCGCAGTAGTGTGGGGATTTTATGCGATCTTAGGGAATGTTGCCGTATCCGCTGTCATGACGGCAATGCTTTGTTTTTGCTGGGGTATTTTCTCTGATAAGGAGTTTGAACGGATATACTGCGGCGTTTTTTGCGCGTTTTTACTCGCCGGCCTGTATCTATATAAAAAGAATGGTAGAAAGATTCAAAAGTATTTTGAGTCCAAAGTCAGTATTGCACTGATTATTATTGTGAGCGGATGGACCGCTTTTTTACTGATTGGATATGAGTTATTTCTAAAAGAAGATTTTTGGGATATGCACCTTTCCCGTTGGATTCTGTTTCTAAACGCGTGGATATTGACCAGCTTTGCGGTTTGTGCTTTCCTGGAGATTATCGAGCATATTTATCAGAAGAAAAGCAAAGGAAGAAGTGGAAAACTGAATCCAAAGGCATTTTATGCCGTCGCTTTTTTGGCTGTTTTTGCGCTGGCTGCGATAAGCTGCATTATTTTTT
>CALDJI010000203.1 GCA_937901805.1 uncultured Clostridia bacterium
GTTACAGGCGGTGCTCCCTGCGCAGGGGAGGCGCCGTGGTGACAGCCGGCAGATTTACATCTGAAACAATCGGGATATAGGCGGAATAATAAACCCGTTTCAGCCCGAATTTCCGGTAAAGTCCCTCGCTCATACGCAAAAGCAGCTCATCGCGTTCCGGCGTCGCGCCGATAATCACCTGGGTGGTCTGGCCTGCCGGGGCAAACACCCCGGCATGTCGGTACCGGACAAGTTCCTGTCCGCTCTGAACCGTACGCTGCTGGATCAAATGGATTGGTTCCAGAATCTTTTTGTGTGATTTTTCTCCGGCCAGCAGCGCCAGGGAACGAGGGGTTGCAAACTCCATATTGACGCTGATCCGATCCGCCAGACAGCCGATTTCCTCCACCAATTCCGGGTCGCTGGAAGGAATGACTTTGGCATGGATATAGCCGCGGAATCCATATTCCCTTCGCAGAATTTTTAATACCTGCACCATTTGTTCCATGGTATAATCCGGATTTTTCACCACAGCGGAGCTTAAAAACAATCCCTCAATATAGTTTCTGCGGTAAAATTCCATCGTCAGATCCGCGAGTTCCCGAGGGGAAAATGTGGCGCGCGGGACATCGTTGGAACAGCGGTTGACACAGTATACGCAGTGGTAACAACAGGCGTTGCTCATCAAAACCTTGAGAAGAGAAACGCATCTGCCGTCTTCCGTCCAGGTATGGCAACATCCTGCTGGAAGAGCGCTGCCGAGTTTTCCCGCCTGCCCGCCGCGTTTACTGCCGCTGGAAGAACAAGAGACGTCATATTTTGCCGCGTCGGACAAAATTTCCAGTTTTTCAAGAGTACTGAGCAATCTCTCTCCCCCATTCCTACTTTGTTTTCTCTATCATAACACAGCAAAAAGAAAAATGCAAACATTTGTTCTTTCAAATTATTTCTGCCTGCGGATTTTCTCCCGTCAAAATCCGCAGGCAGAAAACAACCCCCGGAATCCCTTTCGCTTCCAACAAGTTTTAAAACGCTCACAAAAGGGATTTGCCGGAAACCGGAGCATCAAGCACAGCCTGCGCCTGATGCAGGATTTGCAAAGCGGACGCCGTACTAATCCCAAACCGTTCACATCCCGCCCGATACATCTGTATGGCCGTATCCAGAGTGCGGACGCCGCCGGCAGCCTTGATCTTTGCACTGTTCCCAACAGCACGCTTCATGCAGCGGATCATCTCCACAGTTGTCGGTATGCCGGACCAGCCCGTCCCGGATTTGACAAACTGCGCCCCCGCGCGGACAGCCGCCCTGCAGGCAGATACCAATTCCTCCTCCGTAAGATAACCCGCTTCCACAATGACTTTGACCGGAATATCCCCCGCCGCCTTTACGACCGTGCGGATATCCTGCTCCACGTAGGCGATCTCCCGATCCTTCAGCTTTCCGATTGCCATGACCATATCCAGTTCCCGACAGCCCAGTGCCAAAAGTTCTTCCGCCTCCATACGTTTTAGGGCCGTACTCTGTGCGCCGGACGGGAACCCTACCACGCCGCCGAGTTTTACACGGGGAATCCGCTCCATTTGCCCTGCCAAATAAGGGGTATAGCAAGGCAGGGCAAATACCGCCGCCGGCGCCACCTGTCCGGCAGCAAGTACCATCTGTTCAATTTCCGCCCGGGTATTCTGCGCCTGTACGCAGCTCAAATCCATATATTGGGAAAGATGTTCCAAAAAATCTTTTTCCATAAATCCCATCCCTTTTGCTAATAAACACGCATTCTTCCACTGACCCGGTTTTCCACTTCATACTTTTTCCCGATCAGTTTTGCATCGTCAAAACAGATTGGCTCCCCGCCTTGGTAACAGGTTCTGTAAAAACAGAGCAAAGCTTCCCCTACCGGCACGCCAAGCATCTGCGCCTCGGTAAAATCAGCGTTTTTTGCAAAAATCTTATCATGCACCTCTTCAATGACAAGATGGTACTTTTCTTCCAGAAACTGATACAGCCCGCAAAACCGATCCATATACTCCCCGACGCCGGGTACCAGGGAAGCCGGGATATAATTGACCATAATCGCAATTGGGCAGTCATTTGCATTTTGGATTCTCTGTATACGCGCAACCCGCTTGTCTTCTTTCAGCATCAGAGCCTGACAAACATGGGGAGGCGCCTGGACAATATCGATATACATACTCCACACAGTAACGGTATATCCCTTCTTCCGAAGGGTTTCTGTGACCGAAGTCACCTGTTTCAGATCCTGTTTTGCCTTATAGTCGAGCACCAATGTCCCCCTGCCCTGTTTGACCTCGACAAACCCCTCCTGTGCAAGCATACCAACCGCACGGCGGATAGTACTCCTGCTGACAGAAAACATCTGCTCCAACCGGCCTTCGGTGGGCAGCAATTCCCCTACCGGGTACTTTCCTTCCATGATATCCCGTTTCAAACGCTCATACAATTCTCGATATGCGGGCCGCCCCATTTTTCTATCCCCCAAATTTCTGACAATATTGATTTTATTCTAACAGAAAATAGAACATAAGGCAAACGGCCGCTGAACTCAGTTTTTTGTCCAAATTCATAAATTTTGTATTGATTTCAAACGAATCATGCGGTTAAATGAAGAAAGAATCGTCAACGGAGGAATTGAGATGGAAAACTTCAACTACTATGTACCCACCCGCGTCCTTTTTGGAAAAGGCGCTCTTGCCTCTCTGCCGGAATATCTCCCAAAGCAGGCAAAACACTTCCTGCTGGCCTACGGGGGTAACTCCATAAAACAAAACGGCATTTATGACAAAGTCACCGGACTTCTGGACTCTCTGGGGATTTCCTATGTGGAATTGTCCGGAATTGAACCAAACCCCAAGCTCGCCTCTGTCAAAAAAGGAATTGCGCTGTGCCGGGAACACCAGGTCGACAGTATCCTTGCAGTAGGCGGCGGAAGCGTCATTGACTGCTGCAAGGCCATCTGCGCGGGATTTTATTACGACGGCGATCCCTGGGATCTCGTCCTGGATCACAGCAAAGTTCAGCAGGCGCTTCCGCTCTATGTAGTACCGACAATTGCAGCAACCGGTTCTGAAATGAATGGGGGCGGCGTCATCTCCAATCCGGATACCAACGACAAAATGCCGGTAAAATCCGATCTGCTCCGTCCGGTCTGCTCGGTTTTGGATCCGACATTCACCTATACCGTACCCGCTTTCCAGACAGCAAGCGGTGTGGCGGATACCATGAGCCATGTCTTTGAAAGTTATTTCAGCCGTACCCCGCATGCGTCAGTCCAGAACCACATGGCAGAAGGCATTTTGAAAACCTGCATAGAATACGGCCCCATTGCCGTAAATGAACCCGACAACTATGAAGCACGTGCAAACCTGATGTGGGCTGCCAGCCTGGCGCTTAACGGCTTGCTGGGATGCGGAAAAAGCGGCGGACCAAGCTGCCATCCCATGGAGCACCCTTTAAGCGCATACCATGATATTACCCACGGCGCAGGACTTGCCGTCCTTACGCCGGCTTGGATGGAATACATCATCAGCCCGGACACGGTTGGAAAATTTGCCGAATACGGACGGGCTGTCTTTGAACTGGACGCAGATCTTCCGGATCTGGAAACTGCGGAAACAGCGATCGCCATGACCCGGGAATTTTTCCTCTCTCTGGGGCTGCCCGGAACACTTTCCGAACTTGGTGTGACCGAACAATACCTTGAGGAA
>CALDJI010000204.1 GCA_937901805.1 uncultured Clostridia bacterium
CTCCTGCCAGACTTCCTATTATAAAAAGACCAAGAATCCCTGGGATCTGACCCGCGTGCCGGGCGGCTCTTCCGGCGGTTCCTCCGCTGCCTTGGCAGCAGGAGAGGCGATCCTGGCCTTTGGAACGGATACGGGAGGTTCTATCCGGCAGCCGGGTGCATTCTGCCATGTCATTGGTATGAAGCCGAGTTATGGCTCCGTTTCCCGTTATGGATTGTTCGCGCTGTCCTCATCCATGGATCAAATTGGCCCGATGGGGAAAACAGTCCGTGATACGGCTATGCTTTTAAGTGTCATGAGCGGATATGACCCAATGGACGCCACCTCTTCGGAAAGAGGCTTTGGCGATCTGCTCGGCGGGCTGAACAATAGCATTCAAGGCCTGAAAATCGGTCTGCCAAAAGAGTATTTCTGTGAAGGCGTGGATCCGGAAATTCTGGATGCGTCCTATCGGGCGGCGAAAGAGCTGGAAGCCCAGGGCGCCATCCTGGTCGAGGTTTCCCTTCCGAGCACGCCCTATGCGATGCCGATTTATAATGTTCTTGGCAATATGGAAGCAGCTTCCAATCTGGCCCGCTATGACGGTGTGCGGTATGGTTTCCGCGCAGCAGATGTCAAATCCTACGGCGAGATGTTTGAGAAGACCCGTACAGAGGGAATGGGCGATGAGGTAAAGAAACGTGTCCTGCTTGGAAATCTGGTTCTGACGGAGGGCAGAAAACATGATTACTACCGCCGTGCAAAATATGCCCAGGCGATGATGAGCCGGGAATTTGACGAGGCATTTGAACAGTGCGATATTCTGCTTTCCCCGGCAACCCCGCGTGTTGCTTTTAAAGTTGATGCACCGGTGGATGAACATATGAAAAAATTTGCGAACGACATGTTCCTCACCCCGTCCAATATTGCAGGCATTCCTTCTCTTTCCGTGCCGTGCGGCATTACGAAAGAAGGCCTCCCGATGGGGTTGCAGCTGTGCGGCCCGATGTTTTCGGACGGACTGTTGCTCAATGTTGCGCAGATCTATGAAAATATCTATGGCGGCTTTAATAAAATGCCGGAGTTAAAGTAAGAAAGGCGGTTACTTTCAATGGATTACGAAGTAGTCATCGGCTTGGAGGTACACGCCGAGCTCAATACAAAGACAAAAATTTTCTGCGGCTGTAAAAACAGCTTTGGAGCAGAAGTCAATACCAACTGCTGTCCGATCTGTACAGGAATGCCGGGAACTCTCCCCGTGCTCAATCAGAAAGTAGTGGAGTATGCAGTAAAAATGGGACTTGCCTGCGGCTGTTCCATCAGCGAGATCAGCACTATGGATCGCAAAAATTACTATTATCCGGATCTGCCCAAAGCCTATCAGATTACGCAGGGCTCCAACCAGATCTGTAAAAACGGCGGGGTGGAGATCGTCCTGGATGAGGGAAAATCGCGGAAAACCATCGGGATTGAGGAAATCCATATCGAAGAGGACGCGGGAAAGCTGCTCCATGACGAGAGTTTTTCCGGCAGTCTGATCGACTATAACCGCTGCGGCGTCCCTTTGATTGAGATTGTCACAAAACCGGATATGAGAAGTGCAGAGGAAGCGCGTGCATTTCTGGAAACCATCAAGTCCATCCTGCAATACCTCAATATCTCTGATTGTAAGATGCAGGAGGGATCGATCCGCTGCGACGTTAACGTCTCTCTGCGGGAGCAGGGCAGCGATACCTACGGAACGCGGTGTGAGATGAAGAATATCAACACTTTCAGCGGGGCGGAGCGGGCGATCCGTTATGAGGTTCAGCGCCAGAAAGAGATTTTGGAAGCGGGCGGCGTCATTGAGCAGGAAACCCTTCGCTGGGACGACGTCAAGGGCAGGAACTTCCCAATGCGTTCTAAGGGAGACGCAGCAGATTACCGCTATTTCCCGGAACCGGATCTTTATACGGTCGTTGTAGAGCCGCAG
>CALDJI010000205.1 GCA_937901805.1 uncultured Clostridia bacterium
CCTGCCAAACATCCGCTGACACCGCCAAGCAGGGAGAGCAGCAGGGCCTCGGTAAAAAATTCAAACAAAATAGTGGAGCGGCTGGCTCCAATGGATTTCTTGATACCGATTTCACGTACTCGTTCACTCACAGAAACCAGCATCACTGTCATAATACTCAATCCGGCCACCACCAGGGAAATTCCCGCCACGCAGGAAAGAACAGTCGTAACAATAGAAAGGATGTTGCTGACTCCCTGTTTCTGTTCATCAACATCCTGGACATAATACTCCCCCGGAATATCCGAATGGGCGTTTAAAATACGCTGGATTTTTCCGCCTGCTTTCTGGCGGTCAATTCCCTCCTCCAGTTTAACCCATACCTGACTGTAATCCGTCTTTCCAGTCAATTCCTGCATAGTCGCATCCGGAATATAAAAGAAAGAGGGAACATACTGGGTCATCAGCCCCTGCATCATATTTCCTCCGGAACGCACAATTCCTACGATCTCAAACGTTTCATACAGCCCTGAAAACTGAATTTTCACAGTATCGCCCACCGCATTCTCATGTCCAAGGATATCTCTGGCATAACTTTCATCCACTAAGCAGGCCCTAGCCCCGGAAGCTTGATCTGAACTGTCCAACTGGCGACCATAGACAAGTTCTGTTTTTACTGCGGATTCATTCTGGGTGCCCACTCCCCAGACAACCGCGTTCGTATTTCCCAGTTTTGAAGAGACATAGGTATATTGTACAGCCATGGGGGAAACTGCTTCCACTCCCTCAATCCGACTGAGTACCTGGACTTCTTCTTCTCCAATCACAGCATTGGAAACCGCCTGATCGGCACTGACTGTAAGGGAGCCCGCACCCAATCCGCTGAGTTCCAGTTCAATCAAATTTTTTCCCACATCACCAACTGCGGAAACCAGTACGACGGAACACATCCCGATCGCGATTCCCAAAACCGTAATCATAGCCCTGGATCGCCTGCGAAAAATATTTTTTACAGCACAGCGGATCACATCAATCATGGGCGTCCTCCTTGGCAAGCTTGACCAGGGCATTTTGTGCAGATACCGTGTCCGGATTGGTCACAACAAAATCCCCTTCTTCCAACCCGGAGGTAATCTCAATGAGCTCCCCGCTGATCATATCCCCCGTTTTGACAGGGACACAAACGGCACGGCCTGCCTGATAGAGGTACAGGCTTTCCTTTCCCTCTGTTTCACTCAGCGCGTCATAGGGGACGGCGCATACCTTTATGCCCTGAGAAACGGTAATTTTCCCCTTTGCGGTACAGCCCGGCTTCAGGGAATCATCCGGGTTTTCAATTGCAATTTCCACATCCACAACAACCTCCTGTGAAGCGGTGGAATAGACTTTTCGGCCCTGAGGATATATTTTCTGTACCGTCCCCTGATAGGTTTTTCCCGGCGCCACAGTGGAAGTGACAGACGCCTGCTGTCCTTCTTTTATCTGGGAAAGCTGAGATTCCGGTACAGAAACTTTGGCCACCAGATCCTCTCCGGAACAGACGGTTATAATGGGCGTACCCATTCCGGTGATTTCCCCTTCCTGCGCGGAAATTAGGGTGACAACCCCATCCCTGTCTGCAACAAGAGTATCGGGAAGTTCCCGATATTTTTCAGCAAGCTGCGATAAATCCCCCGTACTGATTGCAGCAAGCGCCGCACTGGGATCAGCAGAGGACAGCGCGGACAGGATTTGCTCAATCGTCTGCTCCGCTTCTTCCCCCCGGGACGCAAACTCAGCAAGCAACGTAGTTTTGTCCAATTTTGCGAGCACATCGCCCTGTTTGATCGTATCCCCTACCTCCACATAGAGTGCTTCGAGATAAACCGGCAGATCTACTGTGAGCTTGGAGGCATTCTTAGCCTCCAGTTGTCCGCTGGCTGTCACATATGCCTGTTTTTCTACCTTCTGTGTCTGCTCCACAGTGACCACCGGCAGATTTTTTTCAAACTGAATGGGCAAAGCCAAAGACAATCCCATCACGACAATCGTAAAAGCAGACAATAAAATTTTATGTTTCATACTGTTCCCTCCACCGTTTCCCGGACCAGGAAAAAATTTCCGAAGGGCAGGACAGAAAGAAACCCTCCAGTTCAACCCTATTGTTTGAAGCAGAGGGTTTTTTATACGCTGTCATTTTTACACATTCATACATAAATCAGACAAAAACAACCACACTATATCCCGATTTCACAAGCTCAATACAGGGGAACATTTAGAAAGGATGAAAAATATGAATTTAATTTACTGCGACGAACTATGCCGGCATCAAAAAGAAGGATACTGCACGCTGCACTCTTCCGCATCGGTTTCTATGCAGGGAAATACGAGTTGCCCTTACTTTGAGAGAATGGAGTTCAACCCTGTCAATTCTTCGCAATCGCAGCAACCGCTTCATAGATCGAACGTACCGGAATCACCTCAATTGGATAGCGATCCAGATTTTTGATAGATTTCAAACTCTGCTTTGGAACAATACAACGGGTAAACCCCAGTTTGGCGGCTTCCGCAATCCTAAGTTCCACCGAGGATACAGAACGGATTTCCCCGGCAAGGCCCAGTTCTCCAAAAGCAATGACCCCATCGTCAATCGCCTGATCTTTTAATCCGGAAACCAAAGAAAGAGCTACCGATAAATCTGCTGCCGGTTCATCAATCCGAAGACCGCCGATCACGTTGATATACACATCGCTTGTTCCAAAGAAATACCCGAGCCGTTTTTCCAGTACAGCAATGAGCAGGGCCATCCGATTAAAATCAAATCCGGTAGCCACCCTGCGCGGGGCGGCGAAATTGGTCTTGGTTACCAAAGCCTGCACCTCTGCCAGGATAGGGCGTGTCCCCTCCATCACACAGGCAACGCAGGTTCCGGAAACATGGCTGGGGCGCCCTTCCAGCAGCATCATTGAAGGGTTTTCCACTTCCCGCAGTCCGGTATCCTGCATTTCAAACACGCCGATTTCGTTGGTCGATCCATAGCGGTTTTTGACGGCGCGCAAAATCCGATAGGCCATCTGCCGATCCCCTTCAAAATGGAGTACGGCGTCCACGATATGCTCAAGCACTTTTGGCCCGGCAATGGCCCCGTCTTTATTGACATGCCCAACCAAAATAGTTGGGATGTCCAGGCTTTTCGCAACGGACAAAAGCCTGGATGTACATTCTCTGACCTGGGACACGCTTCCCGGAGAAGAGGAAAGCTGGGGCAGGTTCATTGTTTGGATCGAATCAATCATCACAATATCCGGGTGAGACTGCTCAATCGTCGCAGTTATGACGTCGACATTCGTCTCACTGACCACATAGAGGTTGGCGCAGTGAACTCCCAGCCGATCCGCGCGCAGTTTAATCTGACGGACGGATTCTTCACCGGAAATGTACAAAATCGAATATTCTTTTCCAAGGGATTCGCAGATCTGAAGCAGCATGGTGGATTTTCCAATTCCCGGATCTCCGCCAAGCAGAACAAGAGAGCCCTTGACCAACCCTCCACCGAGGACGCGGTCAAGTTCTGCCAGCCCGGTATGATAGCGCTCCTCTTCACTGGTATCCACCTCACGGATATTGGAAAGCCGGACCGCCTGCATCGGTACCGCAGAAACAGGCGCACGCCTTGCAGACACCGGTTCCGGAGCGCGGATTTCCTCTACCAGGGTATTCCATTCCCCGCAGTCCGGGCACTTTCCATACCACTTGGGGGATTCATACCCACATTCACTGCATACATAAACTGTTTTCTGTTTGGAAGACGCCATATTCCGCTTTCCCCTTTCTGTTACACATCCCCTGCTTCATTTTCCAAAAGATAGGCGGTATTCTGATACCCCATACTTGTCTCCGTATATTTCATCAAACTGCTGTAGATAGAAAACGCCACTTTATGACGATATTCCTCCGTAGAAAGCAGGGCGGCTTCTTCCGGATTGGAAACGAATCCGCATTCCACCAGTACGGCAGGCACTTCGCTTTGATAGAGCAGATAAAGCTCTTTTCCTCCCTCCTTGCACTTGCGATGATTGGAGTGGTCAAGCTGCTCGATCATTGTTGCCTGTAAAAGCTCTGCCAAAATCTTGCTCTGCCCGTTTTTCCGTCCGTAAAAGACTTGCGCCCCCTTGTATTTTCCCTGCGGGAACTGATTTTGATGGATACTGATAAAAATTGCATCCGGATGTTCCTGCGTCATCTTCAGACGATTTTTCAAATCCGATGTCTTTTGCTGTTTTACCGTCTTTGCCAACGGATCATGGATGGAGATATCGGTTTCTCTGGTCATGAGAACCTCAAATCCGCTTGTCTCCAGCATAGAACGGAGGGTAAGGGCAATCTCCAAATTGATATCCTTTTCTACCAGGCCATCCCCCCCGACGGCCCCCCCGTCAATTCCTCCGTGTCCGGGATCCAAAATGATTTTTGTCCGCAAAGTCTGCCGGGACATCATCTGGCGTTCACAGGCACGGGAAACCGGCTCCATACAGAGCAAAACCGGAACGACCACAATCACCAATACTAACGAGAGCCGAACAATCCTCTTCATCATAAACAATCACCCTACACAACAGATATGCAGGGTGATCTGTTTATTATGTTGTCAGATCGCTTTTTCGTGTTTCCAAAGCGGCTCATGTCGGACGGCGTCCTCTTATTTTTTACTGTCCCTTGTCTTTTGATACATCAATTTTTCAGTAAAGGAGATCTGCTTATATCCAAGGAAGTAAAACAATGTCGTCGCTGCGGGAATAATTAAGGGAATAACCAGGGTAATCACTGTCAACATCCCCCAGCTGAGTTCCTGCAGCGTCATTGCACTGCCGACACAGGAAGAAATCAACACCACAAATTGGCTGTTAATCAATCGATAGGCGGGG
>CALDJI010000206.1 GCA_937901805.1 uncultured Clostridia bacterium
CCCCCGCTGGGCCCTGCGGGGGAATCCACAGAATACAGATTGGCGGTGACCAAATGAAAAATCGAACCATTTCCTCCCCTCATAGATACAAAGAGCAGTTTTCCGCCTTTTTGGAACGGAATCAGGAGCTGCTCGCAGCTGTAAAAAATTTCCTGTTTGGGCTAATCGCCTCGCGTGCAGCCATGTTTTCTGCCATTGCCCCATTTGGAATGGCATACCTGGCCTGCTGTCCCGCTTCCTCCCTGTTTGGGGCGACGGCTGGCGTCATCCTGGGCTATTTTCTTCCCTTTGGGGAAATTAATGCCATAAAATACATAGCGGCCTGTGTCCTGATTTTTGGAATCCGCTACTTTCTTTCGGATAAGGCCGCTTTTACTCAATGGATGGCGTTTCCCTCCCTGCTTTCCGGACTCTGCGCGCTGGGGACCGGATTTCTGATAAATTTTCTGTTCCCGCAGGGGATTTACGGCTATATTATGACCCTTGCAGAGGCCGTTCTCTGTGCGGCGGCAGCGTTCTTTTTCGGAAGAACCCTCCTTCTCCTGGACCGGGCGCGTACGGAAGTCTCCCTTTTACCTACGGATTACGCCTGCGCGGTTATCTCGCTGGGACTATTATCCATGTCCGTTTCCCAATGGAAAATTGGAAGTTTTTCCATTGGGCGCGCCCTGCTGATGCTGCTTTTGCTGGTATTTGCCTATACGAAAGGACGGAATACTTCTGGAATTGTCGGGATGGCAATCGGACTTTCCCTCGCACTTACGGATTCCAGCCAGTTTTACCTGCTCGGCTCTTTTGGGCTGGGCGGGATGCTTGCGGGCATCTTTTCGATTTTTGGAAAATTTGGATGCGCGGCCATTTTTATCATTGCAAACGCCGTATGCGCGTTAATTTCCCCCTCTTTGCAAATCGCTTTGCCCGGCATGTATGAAACCTTTGCTGCGACTGCGGTTTTCATGTTCCTGCCCTCCTCTCTATTGGACGGGTTGGCGGAGCCGAAACCCCTTACCCAGACTGCTGAAGAGCAGGCGGGGTTTCAAGGCGCGGTCTCTGCAAGATTAAAATTTGCCTCCAAAGCTATTGAGGATATCTCCCATACGGTAAATGAGGTTTCCTCCAAACTGGATAAAATTGCTGCGTCCGATATTTCGGAAGTCTTTTCCCGTTCCTGTGAAACAGTTTGTTCCCGGTGCGGATTAAAGATGTTCTGCTGGCATACAGCCTACAACCAGACCATGGACGCGCTCAACCACATTACCCCTGTTCTGAAAAAGACACACCGGCTGAAAAAAGGGGACATGCCCCAGTATTTTGAAGACAAATGCTGTAAATTGACCCAGCTAATCGAGGAAATCAACCGGAATTACACCGATTATCTCGCCTATGAAGGGGCGACCCGGCGGGTTCTTGAAATGCGTTCCATTCTGGTAGATCAGTTCAGCGGCATCTCCAAAATGCTCTCCTCCCTGTCGGAAGAACTCAGCGATTTCCGGGGATATGACCCTCAGGCCGCACAGGGAGTGGAAGACGCGCTGGAGCAGGCGGAGCTGTTCCCAGACAGCGTGACCGCCTGCATCGACCACTATGGAAAAATGACCGTAGAAGTGCTGTTTTCCGTTTCCTCTTACCGGGAGGAAAATCTGAAAGAGATGTCCCTTCTCCTTTCAGAAATTTGTAGCCGTACTTTTGATTTCCCAAGTGTGACCACCCTTTCCGATATGATAAAACTGAGCTTCTTTGAAAAGGCGCGATATTCCATGCTGTTCGGCGCCTACCAAATCCCTCATTCCGGGATGAAAGTATGCGGTGACTGTTACGACTGTGGATTCCTCTATGGCCAGCTCCCTGACCTCCCAGCTGATTCAGGCAGGCTTTGACTATGACACGACCCTGAATATTGTCAATTCCTCCCTGCTTGTCAAATCCGGTGACGAAACACTGGCTACACTGGACATCACCACCTTTGACCTGTTTACTGGAAAAGCAGAATTTTTAAAAGCCGGCGCCGCCCCCACCTTTGTCAGCCGTTCCGGGCATATTGGCAGGATAGAGGCCAAATCCATGCCTGTAGGCATCCTGAGGGGAGCGGAATTCGAGCACAGTTCCCTGACGCTGAGTGCCGGAGATCTGGTTGTCATGGTTTCCGACGGCGTCACCGCAACCGGAAACGACTGGCTGATTTCTGAAATTGAATTGTTCTCCCAAAAACTCGGCCCTCAGGCACTGGCAAAACAGATTGCACAAGAGGCCCAACGCAGACGGATTGACGGACATGAGGACGACATTACGGTCCTGATTGGAGCTGTTCGAAAGGGCGTTTAGAATGTCCATTGTTTGCGATTCGCGTTTTTATCATACAGCACCCCATGTAGAAAACACAAAGAGCGCAGGCGCTGCCTGTGCTCTTTGTGTTTTGCTTATCGTCATGTCTTTTCAATCGTAATGAGGTTCGAAACAGCTGCACCTGTTTCGAACTCGGAATGTCCGCTTATCTTATCCCCTGGGTGAAGGACAAGACCTGGGAAGTTCTTTTTCTTCCAATGGTTTCATCATAACACAATTTAAAAACTTTGGCAATTTATATAAGAAAGTTTCTGAAAATTCTACATGCAAACAATTTTCCATATTAAAAAAAGCTCTTTTTTAAAGTTGAAATTCAATTTACATTGTACTTATCTCCTGATTTCTTTAAAAATCATCATTTTAGATTGTTTTTCTATAAAAATTATATATTTTATATAATTTTATAAAAAAGCACTTCTGTTTTCCATAACAGTGTGGAAACTCTTTCCAATAAAATCACAAGAAAAAAATGAGGTTCGGCTTAAATTTTCAGAAAAAACGGTTTTTTATTCATAAAACCGCCGATCAATTCCCAGCAATCCGATAAAATTTTAAAACAGGATTACCACAGGGAAAAATCGCATTTCACATTTTTTGCCCCCTGCACTTCCAGGCAAAGTTCCAGTTCTCCCTCAGAGAAGCCGTCCAGGGAATACTGCGTGGTATCAGAAAACCCGCTGATTTCTATCTGTTCTTCATACTCCCCCTGACGGAGACAGAGCATTAGCCCGCTTTCCTCGCAGTCTACCCGGATGGAAAGCTGCTGATGGGAAGGATCTTCCAGTTTCATGGTCTTATAGTAGCGGAACCCATCACTCGCCGTGGAATACTGTATATGCCAGTCCCCGCTTCCACCAGTGGTGATACTGCCAACCGTATATCCCGTATTGAGATGGAGATTGCCGCGCAGCATTTGCGAGGAAACAGTTCCATAAACTGCACCGGCCATCAGCAAAATCATTGCGGCAAAACACACCACTGCGACAATCAGAGCCGCAAATTTCCCACGCCTTTTGGAATCGTCCGGCATCTGCCCCGGCTGGCGGGCCGTCCCGCAAAATTCGCAGAACGCCGCTTGCCCGTTAATCATTGCTCCGCAGTTTTGACAGGGAACTCGGATTTCTCTCCTGCCCGCAGCCAGATAGAGAATCAGGCCGATTACCGGAGAGGCTGCAATACAGATGATGACCCAGAGCGCCGCATTCCCTCCCCGCTGTTTGCAGTCCTGATAGATCCAAACACACAGGCAAACCAGGGCCGCCAGCCCCAAGGCCATTGCCAATACCACAAGTAACAGTACCATTGATCCGTTCATTACAAACCCTCTCCTTTTCGTTTTCGTTCAATTACCGTCTTTTCTTTCAAATCTGCAAATTTCAGACCCGCAATGGTCAATACAATCCCTGCTGCTACAAAATACAGGCAAAAAGCCATTAGAATCCTGGAAAGTGCAGTATATGGGAGAAAAGCCCATATACCCATACATACCACCAAGAAAAATATGGAATTTAACAGCATGGGAAGGAACCAAAGGGATAGTTTTTTCGGCTTTTCCGCATGGCGCCTAATTGCACGCCGGACTTGCTCCTGTAACCGGTACGGGGGAATCTGCTGTGTTTTGAGCGACCGTATGAGCAATTGTTCCAATTGTTTCTCTTTATCTCTCATATTCCCATTCCTCCAATCATTTCATCAGTCTTCTGCGCGCCTTATACAGCCTGCTTTTGACCGTTCCAACCGGGATATTCAGCGCCTTGGCAATTTCCTCCACTGGCATTTCCAGCGTGTAATAGAGAACGACTGGGGTTTTCAGCTTTTCCTCCAGTGCGTTTACTGCCTTGCGGACAATAAACTGTTCCTCTTTGTTTAAAACAATCTCTTCTATACTAAAAGTATCCTCTGCGATATCGAAATCTTCCGGGATGCCGGACTGAGGAGCCAGTCTCTGCCGTCTGGCATACCGTCTGCGGTTGCTTTTTTCCGTAAGAGCTGCCACGGACAGAGCAAACGACCGTGGATTATCCGCCCAGTCGATCTCTTTTTTCATCTCACAGAGTTTCAGAAAAGTCTGCTGGTACAGATCCTCCGCATCTGCCTGGCACTGCGTCATGCGCAGGCAAAAACGGTAAACATCTGTGCCTGCCAATTCCATGAGTTTTTCAATATCCTGCGTCCTCAGATTGACCCCCTCCCTTCCGGTTCCTATCTATTTTTGGTCATGAACCCCTATCTGGTTCTCAGATTTTTTAAAAAAATAAATACAATTTGTACTATTTTATTAGAATATTTAGTATATCTATTTTTTCCAATCAGCTGTCAAGGAAAACAAAAAACGTCCATATCGAAATACCATTCGATATGGACGTACCAAGGGTTTCCTATTTATTGAACGGAATCTTCCAAGCAGCCTGTCAGATACGCCAGGGATTCCGCCTGTTTTTGAGCCAGGATTTCGCTAACCGATTGATAGGATACCGGGGTTTCAAGAATTTCCATCAGCGATTGGGGCGTTTCCACCTTTCGGGAATCCAGCCCAAACTGGTGGAGCAAAAAGCTCATTTTCTGGCGGTTTGAAGGGCGGACAAAAGCTCCAAACGGGCGATTATATTTGATGGAAAGCACACTTCCATGGAACGTGTCAGTCACCACAAAATCTGCAAACCGGAAATAGGAAAGCACTTTGAGAGGGGATGCCACCCGTTTTTCCTCACAAAAATCCTGGAAATTATTCACACAAAGCAGCCGTTTCCCCTGCTTTTTTGCAAAAGCCTGGATCTGTTTTACCTCTTCGGGCTGAAAACGATTGTTATAGGCATAGACAAGAATATAATCAAAGGGTTCCGGTTTTTCCAAAGGGATTTCCGAAAACGGATAGAGCAACACCGGATCAATATGGAACTCCGGGGTTTTCCCCGTCAACGCATGCACAATTTCCGCGGAGTTATCGTCGCGGACAGAAATATGGGCGAACCGACCAAGCAGTTCCGCGGCCTTTTCACGAATTCCCAGCCGCTGCAAATCCTCCAGAGTGGTCGCCCCAAAGCTGGCTGCATAGGAAATCACCCGATCTGCACGGCTGCCTTCCCCATACAACTCCCAAGGGATGGAGTTTCCAGCATCCGCATACTGGGCGCAGTTGAACACCTCGTCGCTGCCGATTACCAGCAGATCAAGGGATGGGGTGTAGTTCCATTCCTTTTGCTCTGACAGTAAGGGAAAAAATTCCCTGTCATACCGCTGTTCAAAAGAACCGGACAAGCGGATAGTTTCTCTTGCCTCACGGCTTTGCCCCTGTACAACACCCTTTGCCTGCCGCACCATTCCCCACAGCCTTGGACAGGAGGATTTCAATTTCTGCTTCAGGCCGGCTGGTGCTTCCTGGTGAAAGTCCACAAACTGTACTTTGCAGCCAAGCCCCTGTAAGGTATGCTGCAGGCCATAGGCCTGCAGGAAAGAACCGCTGTTCTGAATCCGCTGCATGGACATAATCCCGACATTTGGTTTCCCTTGCATCATTGTTTCCTCACATTCTATCGCTTGAGAATTTTTTTCTTGATAAACATTTTTATCTGCTTTGGAATCAGCATGGAAACCGTTCCCCGAATCGCCTGTTTTATACGAACCGAACGGGGAGGCAGGCCATACTGCCTGAGCACCTGCTCTGCAGGCTGAGATCTTCTCATCTCCCAAAAGGCGTCTTCCTCCGGTTTACGGATGGTTGCCCGGACGAGATTCGGATTCTGCTTAACCGCATTATCAAGGGATACCGGTTTCAAAACCATCACCTGCTCCAGCTGGGGCAGGAGGCGTTTCCCCTTATCTGAATTAGCCAGTATGAGGGAAATCCCACGACCATCGGTCAGCTCGGGGACAAATTTTTCAGCTCCCCACAGATCGCCGATGGTAAAATCCGATACCCTTGGGATCTGGTAAAAGGGGCAGGAAAAACAGGAGTCACGGTAACCGAGGTTTTTCAAATAAATTCCAAGAAAAGCCTTGGAAAACAGATCATAACGAACCGTTCCATCCTCAAGTGCGGTACTCAGGTTCAAATAACTCCAATATCCCCGCACTTTCTTTTTGGTTCTCATATCCACCCCGGTTACTTTTTGATGGTATTTCTCTTCCATCAATGCAAGATAGTCGGCGAGCAGAGCCGGACTTGCCACTCCATGGCAGATCAAATCCACTGTCAGCAGATTTTCATACTCTTTGCGCAAAAACGCTTTCAAGCCGGAGATCTGGCAGGGCGTGCCTGTAAAGAGAACCTTTTTTCCCTGTTCCAAAAACTCCTTTGCCTGCCGGAAGGTCTCCCCGGTGTCGCTCTGCACATACTTGGACTTTTTGAACTTGCCAATCTTGCCTTTTCCAATCACAAAGCTGTGGCAGACCTTCATGCCTTCATCATACTGCGCGCCGAATACCGCCGTATCCTCATCGCAGAAAGCCTCGACAATGGCGGGAAACGCAGCGCCCGAAGCGCTCTGCATCAAAACCTGTTCGTCCCGATGCACCGCGCCATAAAGTTCCGGCTGTCCATCTCCCTTTGGCCGAATTTCAGGATCCTCCGGACAGACCTTCTCACACAGATGGCAGTGAATACACTCTGTCTGATCAATGACAGGGTAGAGAAACCCCTTCTCATCCGGCTGCATGGAGATGCACCGTTTTGGACAAACCTGAAAGCAAGCTCCGCACCCGCAGCATTCCGCAGGGTCTTTGGTAGTAAAATACGACATATTATCACCCATTTAAATTCCGCCCTCTATTTTTTCACGAAGACGGACGGAGTTTTTTCTTTATCTTGGCAAAAAAGTCCTTCCTTTCCTGGCGGTTAAGCAAAACCAGGATATTCAGCAGATAACCGGATGCACCGCAGCCAAGCGCTACCCAAATCAAATCCAGCCAGCTGTCAATCACAAAGAACTTTCCTAAAAACACAAACAGCACCATGATCAGGACGCTGCTGAAAACAGCCCGAAAAAAGGCCGGATAAAAGACGGTAAGTTTCTGCCCCAAGTTGCTGGCGGCATAACTGGGAACAAAGAACACCACTTTCAAAAATAACATAACCGCATTGGCGATCGCAATGCCGTAAACACCTAGAGAAGTCGTCTTAAGCAGGATCAGCACAAGGATCGTATTGGCGGCTCCCAATCCAAGATTTACCAGTACAGGAACTTTCAAGTGGTTTGTAACCGTATTAATTGCATACAGGCTGTCAATATAGGCGCTCACCAATTTGGGAACCAGCGTCATCAGAGAAAGAATCTGAATCGTCTGTATATCTGCCTCCGCCTTTCCCGGAAGCCAGAGGTGATAAAAATCTGTTCCAAAAATGATTAGGCCCGCAATGGGCACTGTCATAATCAGGGATAAGACTTTAATTGAGTATTTCACACTGGCAACCAGTTCTTTTCCCTGCTTCTTTGCATACAAAATGGTAAACTGGGGCGTAAATATACCGGAAATGGCTACAATTAAAGACTGAAGGGCAGTGGGAATTGTTTTCGCTATAGATAACATCCCCATTGCCGTCTCCCCTACAAAAAGGTTTGCCAGCAGCAAATCCAACCCCATGAGCAATACATAGCTGAGGCTGTTCAGAGAATTCCAGATTCCGGCGGAAAGAACCTCTTTTACTGCCTGAAAATTAAAATGGCGCGGATTCACTTTCACTTCTGGAAGCATTTTCTTGGTAAGAAAAATATCCGCTCCCGCCATGAAAACCGAACAAGCCAGTACACCGATACTGATATAGTAAATTTTCGGTGTAAAGCAGGCAATCAGCCCGAGAGTCACAATTAGTTTGATCAAGTTG
>CALDJI010000207.1 GCA_937901805.1 uncultured Clostridia bacterium
ACCAGTTCGTATTCCGTCAGTTCCTGCATAACTCTGTCTGGATTGGCTTCCGGTTTATCCATTTTGTTAATGGCTACAATAATGGAGACGCCGGCAGCTTTGGCATGGTTGATCGCTTCGACCGTCTGCGGCATAATGCCATCGTCCGCCGCGACAACCAGAATGGCGATATCCGTCACCTGGGCGCCGCGTGCACGCATAGCGGTAAACGCCTCATGTCCCGGGGTATCCAGAAAAGTGATAGGCTTTCCATTGACCATGACGCGGTAAGCGCCGATATGCTGGGTAATTCCTCCGGCCTCGTCAGCAGTAACATTTGCATGGCGGATAGCGTCGAGAAGGGAGGTCTTTCCGTGATCGACATGGCCCATAACGACCACAACCGGGCTGCGCTCCTTGAGGTTGACGTCCTCGTCCTCGCTGTCGTCAATCAGGCGATCCTCAATCGTAACAATGACTTCTTTTTCCACCTTTGCGCCGAATTCCTCTGCAATCAGGGAGGCCGTGTCAAAGTCAATCGACTGGTTAACCGCCGCCATGACGCCCAGCGTCATCAGCTTTTTGATGACCTGGGTTGCGGGGATTTTCAGTTTAGAAGCGAGTTCCCCAACCAGCAGTTCTTCCGGAAGGACAATCTTCAACGGTTTTTGTTTTGCTTTTTCCAACGCTAGGCGGCGGAGCTTTTCTGCTTCGCTTTCCCGTTTTGCATACTGCGGCTTGCCGCGCTGGGCGCTGCGCTGATTGAGCTTTTGTTTTCTCTGAGTATTCTTGGTTACCGGGGTATTCGGTGCGATTTCCTCATAGTGCTCATTGTACTTGTCAAGGTTGACATTGGAAGTACGGGTATCCACATGGCGCAGTGTTTTTCCGGATGCAGTACTGGTAGTAACCGGCTGCTGGGATGCATTTCCCTGCTTTGCGCCGGCCTGCGTGCGGTTTGGATGCTGCGCAGGGCGGGTCTCCTGTTTTCCTGCCTGTGCACGGCCGGAATTTGCCTGCCCTTTTGCCTGCGGCTGACCCTGCCTGCGTGCCGCGCCGCTGTTTTGCGGGCGATTCTGCTGCGGACGGCCCTGCTGCTGTTTTGCAGCGGATTTCGACGGGGTATTGTCCTTTTTCTCCGCAGGTTCTTCCTTTGTTTTCGGAGCTTCTTCGCGTTTTGCGCCGGAAGCAAAATATTCGTCAAAATTCTGCACCTGTGTTTTTTTAGTAAAGTGCTCAAATACAACGTTGAGCTCCTCTTCCGTCAGGGCAGTCATATGTTTTTTCGGTTCCTTGAAATGCTTTGCAAGCAGATCGATGATATCCTTGCTTGGCACGTTCAAATCCTTTGCTACTTCGTGAACTCTATATTTCACCATCATATACGCATTCCTCCTTGTCTGCCGCGGGGGCCAGATTGCTGCAAACCAGTTTGGCAAGCCCCCTGTCACTGATTGCGAGTATGCCTGCCCGTTTCCCCACTTCCCCAAATATGTCATCCAGGGTATAGGGTAGGGCGGCGGTTGGTACTTCCCATTCTTCGCAAATTCTCTTCATCGAGCGGCGCGTCTTGTCAGACAGGTCGGATGCAAACAGCACAAGCGCAGCCTTTCCCTCCAACACAGCTCCCTTTACGACGTCAAACCCGAGCAGAAGTTTGCCTGCCCGTT
>CALDJI010000208.1 GCA_937901805.1 uncultured Clostridia bacterium
AGTGCCAAATCACGGCGCTCATCAGTCAGATATCCCTCAATCAGACCTGCCCACCGCTTCTTTTCATCCATGGACACTTTTGCAAACCCATATCCCGGAAGATCCACCAGTTTTATCGTACCGTCAATATCGTAAAAATTGATGGTTGCGGTCTTTCCCGGGACTGCGCTCACCCTTGCCAGGGATTTGCGGGCAAGCAATTTGTTGATAAGGGAGGATTTCCCCACATTAGAACGTCCCGCAATGGCAATTTCCGGTACCGTACCCGGCGGGATCTGGGAAAACAGGCCATAGGAAGCCTCAAACTTCACATTATGGAAATTCATCAGCGCTCCTCCCTTGCCTGAACTGTTGTTGCAGCAGGTTGGGGTTTTACTGGTACAGGACAATAAGAATCACAGGGCATGTCCTTTTCTCCCTTTTCATACTCTATCTGGCTTGTCATCTCAACGCACAGCGCGTGCTCAAGAACTGTGTCAATGGTAGATGCACAGATAAATTCCACATGCTCTTTGACAACTGGTTCCACCTCTTCCAAATCCGGTTCATTTTCCGCCGGGATTAGGACTGTCCGGATTCCGGTTTTATACGCCGCCATCGTTTTTTCGCGCAAACCGCCGATCGGCAGAACACGTCCGCGCAGGGTAATTTCCCCCGTCATGGCAATATCCCTTCTTACAGGGATACCTGTCAGGGCGGAAACAATTGCCGTTGTCATCGTGACACCGGCAGAAGGTCCATCTTTTGGCACCGCCCCTTCCGGCGCATGGATGTGGATATCCCTGGTCTTATAGAAGTCCTCCGGAATATTCCACTGGGAAGCACGGGTACGGATACAGGTAATCGCCGCATGGGCGGATTCTTTCATCACATCGCCAAGGGAGCCCGTCAGTTCCACCTTGCCGCTGCCCTCCATTACGGCAACCTCAATTTCCATTGTTTCGCCGCCAACAGAAGTCCAAGCCAGACCGGTTACAACTCCGATCTCATTTTTCTCCCGCATATGCTCCGGTTTAAAGCGCTTAATGCCCATAAACTCTTCAATATTTTTGGCGCTGATGGTCACACGTTTGTCGGGTGCCTTCACCACGCTCATCGCAGATTTTCGGCAGAGCTTGCCAATTTCCCTTTCCAGAGTACGCACACCGGCCTCTCTGGTATAGGAATCGATCAGTTCATAAAGGGCAGAATCTGTGATTCTCAGCTGTTTGGAAGTCATCCCGTTCTTTTCAAGCTGTTTTGGAACCAGGTATTTTTTCCCAATCTGGAATTTTTCTTCCCGCGTATAGCTGGAAAGCTCAATAATTTCCATACGGTCGCGCAATGGGGCCGGGATACTGTACAGATCGTTGGCTGTTGTCAGAAACAGGGTACGGCTTAAATCAAAGGGAATTTCTATGTAGTGATCGCGGAACGCATAGTTTTGCTCCGAATCGAGTACTTCCAGCATCGCAGAAGAGGGATCTCCGCGAAAATCATTGCCCATTTTGTCAATTTCATCGAGCAAAATCAGGGGATTTTGCGTTTTTGCCTGCAAATAGGCGTTGATAATCCGCCCCGGCATGGAACCGACATAGGTTTTGCGGTGTCCCCGGATATCGGATTCATCCCGCACGCCGCCCAGCGATACCCGGACATAGCTTCGTCCAAGTACCTTTGCAATGGAGCGTGCGATCGAAGTCTTTCCTACACCTGGAGGTCCAACCAGACAGATAATCTGCCCTTTCAAATCAGGAGCCAGTTTCCGTACAGCGATCATCTCCAAAATGCGCTCTTTGACTTTTTGAAGCCCATAATGGTCTTTATCCAAAGTCTTTTGGGCCTTATCCACATCCAGTTTATCTTTTGTATATCTTCCAAACGGCAAGGACAGACAGGTATCCAGATATGTCCGGATCACACCGGCTTCCTGGGAATTGAGCGGCATCTTGTACAGGCGTTCCGCCTCTTTGATGAGCTTTTCCTTAGAGTCGTCGTCTGTTTCCAGTGCAAGGATTTTGTTCCGATACTCTTCTACTTCATCCGACGCACTTTCCCCTTCCCCAAGTTCTGCGGAAATGGCGCGCATCTGCTCCCTCAAGTAGTAATCACGCTGGTTTGCATCCATCTGTTCTTTCACACGGTCGGCAATTTCCTGTTCCAACTGGAGGATCTGGGTTTCCTCCTTAAGAAAACGCACCAGTTCCTCCAGCCGGCGAATCAGACTGGATTCCTCCAAAATCGCCTGTTTTTCCCGTACTTCATGCAGGATATGCCCAGCTACCAGGTGAACAAAGGTAGAGGGATCTTCCTGCGCCATAATGCTCATAATCAGCTCTTTTGGCATTTTCGGAGCATAGATCACATATTCTCGGAAAAGATCTTTTGCAGTGCGCATCAGCGCAGCCGCCATCATACTGTTTTCCAGTTCCCCGTCTTCGACCAGGGGATATTCCTCTACAACTGCCTGCATGTACCCGTCTTTTTCACGAACAGACACGGTTTTCGCCCGGTAAAGCCCTTCAATCAGAACACGAATTCCCTCATCGCGCAGCTTCAGCATCTGCTTAATCTGTGCAACCACACCGACGGAATAGATTTCGTCGCGGGAGGGATCTTCCACTTCGATATCCTTTTGTGCAGCAAGAAAAATGGTCTGGTCTTCTGCCATGGCAGCGGTAAGCGCCTCAATGGATTTTTTTCGTCCCGCATCGAAATGCAGGACCATTTCTGGAAATACGACCAGCCCGCGCAAGGCCATCATGGGCAATGTTGCACATTGATATGGGGTTGTTTGATTCATCAATCAATCTCCTTTATGTTCACGAACAGCACTTTCTGTCTATGCTGTCAAATATCTATGGTTCCACAATTGTCTATTATAGTAAATTCCCCACTCTTTTGCAACCTTTTTAGTAGAGTTTCCATCAAAAGGTACTGGAAGGGATTTTTATCCGATTTTTGTTTTTTCCAAGACAAGCCGCCCTCTTTCAGAAAGCGGCTTGCAGCTGTTTCTTATTTTTCATACCTCGCCTATAT
>CALDJI010000209.1 GCA_937901805.1 uncultured Clostridia bacterium
AGCATGGCCGGCCAGATGATTGCATGGAACCGCATGATCTCCTTGCCTACGAAGTGGACGTCCGCGGGCCAGAATTTTTCAAAATCCTGGTATTTATCGTTGCCGTAACCGAGCGCGGTGATATAGTTGGAGAGCGCGTCGATCCAGACATAGACGACATGTTTTGGATCAAAGTCCACCGGCACGCCCCAGCTGAAAGAGGTACGGGAGACACAGAGATCTTCCAGGCCCGGGCGGATGAAGTTGTTGACCATTTCATTAAAGCGGGTCTGGGGCTCCATGAAGTCCGGATGTTCCTCATAGTATTTTACCAGGCGGTCGGAGTAGGCGGACAGCCGGAAGAAATAGGCTTCCTCCTCTGCGGGCTGGACTTCGCGCCCGCAGTCCGGGCATTTGCCGTCGACAAGCTGGCTCTCCGTCCAGAAGGATTCGCACGGGGTGCAGTACAGGCCCTTATAGGTGCCCTTGTAGATATCGCCCTGATCATAGAGCTGTTTGAAAATTTTCTGGACAGCCTGCTCGTGGTAGTCGTCCGTGGTGCGGATAAAGCGGTCGTTGGAAATGTTCATCAGTTTCCAGAGGTCTTTGATCCCGGCGACCACGTTGTCGACATACTGCTTCGGGGTTACGCCGGCGGCCTTGGCCTTGTCCTCAATTTTCTGGCCGTGCTCGTCCGTACCAGTCAGGAACATGACGTCATACCCCTGCATCCTTTTGTAACGGGCCATCGCGTCGGTTGCCGTGGTGCAGTAGCTGTGCCCAATATGGAGCTTGTCCGACGGATAGTAGATCGGCGTGGTGATATAGAATTTTTTCTTTTCACACATGGTGGTTTCCTCCCAGCGGGGAAAGCGCCGGCAAAACGGGCCGGGCAAAAAATCCCCCGTTTCTTTCTTGAAATGACAATTACTATATAGTATACCATTTTCTGTACTGGATGAAAAGTAGTATTGCCCTGCTGCGCAATCTTTCTTTCCCATAAAATAACGGAGAGGCGCCCGGCCGAATGGTATCGGCAGGAGCGCCTCTCCGTACTGGAGGGGTGGTATTTTCAGCCTTTTCCGAAACAGGGAATATCCCTTTTGATTTCCCGGACGGGCCGCCCCGACCGGATGATCCCGCCGGTTCTGCTGTCAAACAGGATTGGGTCGGAGATGATCCCCGGTTCCGGCAGCGCCCGTGGACGGCATTTTATGCAGGGGATTACAAATCCCATAGAAAAGAGGGATGGTAGGACAGCTCAAGCGACTGATAACGGGCGCGCAGGAAGGCGCCCAGCTGCTTTTGCTCATCGGGCGAGGGATTCCTGCGCCGTACTTCGGATGCAAACGCCCCCAGGTACAGATAGGGCAGCAGGATTTTCTGACCCTCATACAGCAGCGAGAGGTTCTGTGTAATCAGTGAAAGCGGGATATTTTCCATGCTGCGCTGTACACGGATGGATGCGGACATACATTCCAGGTTGAGCGAACGGACAAAGGGCGTTTTCCTGCGGGAATACAGGGAGGCCAGCTGCTCCTCCGCCTGCCGGATATCCCCCGGCATGGAAAAGCAGAGGTTGTCCATGCCGGCGAGGACAAATTCCACATCCTGCCATCCACGGACAACCGCGAGAAAGCACCGGGTAAAATGGATTTGCTCCCGGATATCGTAAAAGTCATAGAGGAACCCGGCCTGCTTTTCGGTCAACAGGTCCAACAGGGCGTCCCGTTTGGCAAGGTATGCCGTCCTGCATTTCCGGTAATCGCTGGAATACTGCCGGCAGTATTCCAGCACAGGCCGGTAGACGTCCGCCGTTAAAAAGTCGTCATAGGATATTTCATAAATGGACACCGCCAATACCTCCTATTTTTAACATCAGCGGCGCCTTGCACCCAACCCTTTTGTCAAAAAAATTGAAAATGCTCCGGTTATCTGTTAAAATAAAACAGATAAAGGAGGGGATTGAAATGGCATTGCCGCATTTAAAGACTCGTTCCCGTTTGACCACTTCCCTGCGGACGGATCTGGCAGCCGCACTGGACAGGATGTCCGCAAATTCCCGGATTTCAAAAACCAGATTACTGGATGAAGCAGTGGAAGATCTGCTGAAAAAACATCCGGAGTGGCTTGACGGGGAAAGCAAGTAAAGAGGGTTGCTGTTTACATAGCACATAATAGCATAACATAGCGCTATTTGCAACTAGTTGACGCGAATTTGTGGTATGATATCTTATTCTTAGAAAAAGGAGAGGACGCCAATGGCAGTACCACATCTTGTAAACCGGATTCGTTTCACCTCATCGCTGAAAAAGGAACTTGCCAAAAAGCTGGATGAACTGGCAAAGGAAACACGCATTGCCAAAACCAGGCTGTTGGATGAAGCGGTGGAAGATCTGCTCAAAAAGTATGACAAACAGTAGGCAGGTTTTTCGGTGATTGCGACTGTCCCTTTATTATTATATCGGAACAAAAGGGTGGATTTATGCAAAATTCGCATATTTAATAAGTCTGAGCTTTTTTGTTTTGCCGGTACAGTGGGATCCAGGGAAAGAAAAAGAGGGGGCGTTTTCAAAACGCCCCCTCTTTGCATCCACTGTGATTCCGCCGTTATTCCGCAATCTTCTGCCTTGCTTTCATTTCGACAATGGCATACGTGTTATTTTTGGTAATCTCTTTTACTGTTTCAATTTCTTGCCGGGTGTCTTCCACAATTTTCGTAAACATGTCCCCGATGGCGGCATTGTTCTGCTTGATCAATTCCTCTATCCGCTGTGTCTGTGCGGCAAGCTTTTCGTCCATTTCCCGGCTGATCACGGCAAGCTTCCCGTCCATCTCGTGGCCGATAGCCGCTTTCTGCGCGGCAAGCTTTTCGTCCATCTTACGGTTCATAGCGGCAAATTTCCTGTCCATCTCATGGCTGATGTCCGCTTTCTGTGCGGCAAGCTTTTCGTCCATGATCTGGATGATATCCGCCTTTTGTATGGCGAGCTTTTCTTCTAATTTCTCATCCATCATTTGGCTGATGGCCTGTAAAAGTTTTTGTTCTTCCATAGGGCTCCCCTTTCTCCATGCGCTGTGGTTTTAAATACGATTTCGCCGGCTCACATACCGGCGCCAAACGGATAGGTTTCCCTGTCACTATCATAACAGAAAACAGGGGGATTTTCAACGGTTCCCGCGCAGACAGGCATGCGGGAATCTCTTCCAGAAAAAGCGGTGCACCACTTTCCCTGCAAATTTTACCGGCAGATGTCAATTAGACAAACCAGTTGTCATATAGGCATTATAATCTTGGAGCAGACCGCAGTCAACAGGGAAAAGGGAAATCTGGAAAAAGCACAAAAACTGTAATTTATATTATTAAATATACAAATAGTATTTATATTTTCGAGGAGATTCCAGAGAATGTTTCTTTCCAAAGCTGTAAAGAAAAAAAGCTTGACAGAGTACCGGGGAACCGGTATAATAATCAGGCAGCCAGTCCTGTAAACAGGTTTGCTTTACAACACCGGTTCCAAGAGGAGGGGAGCGCGCATGCCAAAAGATCTTCATGTCTCTGTGCTTCTCGACTACTATGGCGCCATGCTCACCGAGAAACAGCGGGAAGTGGTCGATCTCTATTATAATGAGGATCTTTCCCTTGCGGAAATCGCGGAGATCGCGGGCATTACCCGGCAGGGGGTGCGCGACAGCATCAAGCG